>JACCTU010000213.1 GCA_013812235.1 Actinomycetota bacterium
GCCCCAGCCCCCGCCCGTAGCGCTCGCCGTCGCCCAGCCGGCCGCCCCCGCGACCGCAGCCCCACAGCCGAAGGCGAGCGAGGGAAAGGGGAAAGAGAAGGGGAAGGCAAAGGGCCACGCGAAGCAGGAAGCGAAGGCCGCTGCCGCTGCCGCGCAGCCTCAGCCGGCACCCCCTGCGCCGGAGGCGCAGCCGCCGGCGAGCTCGGAACCGCCGGGCCAGGCGAAGGACGACAAGCACGACAACAGCGACAAGCACGACAAGGACAAGCTGGACAAGCAGGACAAGAACGATTAACCCGATGCGTGCGAACTCGGGACACTGCTCGCAATCGCCCTGATCGTCCTGATCGTCTATCTGCTGGCCTAGGCGCTCGCCTCAAGTCGGCGAGAAAGGATCGCGCCCCCAGGTGCCTCTTAAGGGTGAGGGGGCGCGCTCTCCGCGGTCATCGGCCTGCTAGGACACCGTCGAGCTGTGGGTCAAGCGTCCCCTCGAGCTCCTTCGGAAGCTCGGCCGGGAGCGGTGGGAGACGCTCAGGGTGCCGCGCGATCTCCGCGTAGGACAGGCCCGGCGACCTCGCGGAGAACGAGCGCCGCACGCTGGTTGAGCGGGAGCGCGTGGAGCGCTTCGCGGAGATCGTCGACGCGCGGGCGTCGCTCGGCCGCGCGCCGATCAGGGTCTCGTCGAGCGGCAGCTCCGCCGCGTGGCGGTCGCTCCGAAAGCGGCGCCTGCGGAGGTTCCCCGCGATCGTCAGCAGCTAGGCGCGCGGCCGTTCGGGGCGGCTCGATCAGGGCGAACGGCCGTCCCCTTGAGGGAACGGCCGAACCGCCGCGGCGGTTACTCGGGCGGCGACTCGCCGCGCATGCGGTCGAGGGCCGCCCTGCCGCGATCGTGCACCTCGCGGCGGCGCGAAGCCGGATCCGGCGCGTCGTCGATCGTCGTTTCGGCCCCCTCGAACGTGTCGCGCTCGTCCACGACCTCTCGGGCCTCGGCGATCCGCTGCCGGAGCTCGTCCGCACGCGGGTCGGGCTCGGGCGCAGGCTCGGGAAGAGGCGTCGATACGGCCAGCCGGCGGAGCAGCCGCGACCTGAGCGCCGCCGCGATCCCGAACCCCGCGAGCAGCCACGCAAACCGGCTCCGCATGGGCCAATGCTACACTGGCCGCCGCTTCTCGCTCCGTCCCGCGCCGTCATCGTCCCGAGCGGCGCAGGCAGGCGGAGCCGCCTAAGACCGAGAGAAGAGGAGGTATCGGGAGTTGAGAACCGAGTACGAGATTCTGCTCATGCTGGATCCGGAGCTCCCGGATGGTCGGCACGACGAGATCCTCCAGCGCGCCCGCGAGCTCGTCGAGAAGAGCGGCGGCAGCTGGGACCGCCATGAGCCCTGGGGCCGGCGGAAGCTGGCGTTCGAGATCACGCACAAAGACGAGGGCGTCTACCACCTGTTCGAGCTGACCGCCGAACCCGCGACCCTCGACGAGCTGACGCGCATCCTCAAGATCACCGACGGCGTCATGCGCCACCTGGCGGTCCGGCGGGTGCAGCGCAGTCCGGGACGGCCGGTAGCGCCGCCGCCGCGAGACGTGCAGGATGAGCCGGCGCCGATCGCGGCGTCCGTGGACGAGTAGGAGGAGGAGAGCATGGCGAACATCAACCGGGTCATCCTGGTCGGCAACCTCACGCGCGACCCCGAGCTGCGGCACACGCCGAGCGGCACGTCGGTGTGCAAGCTGCGCCTGGCGGTGAACAGCCGCCAGAAGGACGCGGCCACCGGCGAGTGGGGCGAGAAGCCGAACTACTTCGACGTCACCGTCTGGGGAAACCAGGGCGAGAACTGCGCGAAGTTTCTCTCGAAGGGCCGGCCCGTCGGGGTCGACGGCCGTCTTGACTGGCGCGAGTGGGAGGCGAAGGACGGCACCAAGCGACAGGCGGTCGAGGTGATCGCCGACACGGTCCAGTTCCTCGGCAGCCGCGAGGGCGGCGCCACCGGCGGCGGTGACGGAGAGCGGCAGTTCGTGCCGGCCGGCGCCACGAAGGACGACTTCGCCCCCACCGGCACCGACGACGACATCCCGTTCTGATGCCGAAGCCGAAGGAAAAGGAGCAGCGAGGGCGCAAGCGCCCGCCGATGGGAGGGCCGCAGCGGAAGCGCAATTGCTACTTCTGCAAGGACAAGATCGACGAAGTCGACTACAAGAACATCAACCAGCTGCGGCGGTACATCTCCGAGAAGGGAAAGATTCGCTCGAGGCGGATCACCGGCGCGTGCCGCAGGCACCAGAACCAGGTCTCGGTCGCGGTGAAACGCGCTCGAGAGATGGCGCTCCTGCCCTACGTGGGCGAACGCTAGATGGAAGTCATCCTCCTCACCGACGTCGACAAGATCGGCCTGCGCGGCGACCTGGTCAACGTCGCCCGCGGCTATGCGCGGAACTTCCTGCTGCCGCGCCGACTCGCCGAGGAGGCGACGCCCGCGAAGGTCACCGAGCTCCGCAAGCGCGAGGGGCAGCGCGCTCGGCACGAGGCGCAGAGCTTCGAACAGGCCCGCGAGATCGCAGAGCGGATCGGCCAGACCGAGCTGCGCTTCGACGTGAAGGCGGGCCCGACCGGCGCCCTCTTCGGCTCGGTCACGCCGACCGACATCGTCGACGAGCTCTGGAAGCAGCAGAAGGTTCGCGTCGACCGCCGCAAGATCGGGATGGACAACATCAAGCGGATCGGGCGCCACACGGTGCCGATCGAGCTCTTCACCGACGTGCAGATCGAGGTCCGCGCTCTCGTCGTGCCCGAAGGCGGCGAGCTGCCGCCGGAGGAGGAGCTCGAGGCGATGGAGGCCGCGGCTCGCGCGGAGGAAGACGCTGCTGCTGCCGCCGCAGCCGCCGCACAACACACCGAGGTGCAGGAGTTTCTCGCCGACGACCAGCCGGAGACCGAGACGCCTGAGCCCAACGCGCCGGAGCCGGCCGCGGAACGCGACGCCGAGCCGGTCGCCGCCGAAACCGAGTCGAGTCAGTAACGACTCGTCCACAGGCGCGCTTGCTCCTGTGGACTTTCGGCTGAACTTTTCGCACCGAGCGGGGTTTCTCTCCACAGCTCTGTCCGGTGTCACTGGCACCATGGCCGTCCTTTTCCCTGCACAGCGCTGGGATTGCCATGTCGAAAACGCCACTGTCTACAGGTACTCATGGCCCGCCGAGCGTGGTTGACTCGGGGGCTGTGGCCCAAGTCGCTCAGCTCTCGCATGCCGCCCCGGTTCCGCCTCAGAACCTCGACGCCGAGGAGTCGGTACTCGGGGCGATGATGCTCTCCCCCGGCGCGATCGGGGCGGTAAGCGAGATCCTCGACGCGGGCGATTTCTACCGCGAGAGCCACGCGAAGATCTACCGGGCGGCGCTCTCCCTGTACGCCCGCGGCGAGCCGGTAGATGCGATCACGCTCGTGGACGCGCTCGAAGAGCGAAGCGAACTCGAGGACGCGGGTGGCCGGATCCGGATCCACGAGCTCGCCGCGCTCGTCCCGGCGGCCGCGAACGCGGCGCACTACGCGCGGATCGTCCGCGAGATGGCGACTCTCCGCGGCCTGATCCGCACGGGGCAGGAGATCGCCCGGCTCGGCTGGGAGCGGCCAGGCGAGACCGACGTGCTCGTCGACCGCGCCGAGCAGATCCTCTTCGACCTCTCGCAGGACCGCGTCACGACGGAGTTCGCGCACATCGACCAGCTGCTGAAGGAGAGCTTCGAGCGAATCACGCAGCTCTACGAGGCGGGCGCGGACGTCACCGGCACCGCGACCGGCTTCAAGGAACTCGACCGGCTCACGTCCGGGTTCCAGCCCGGCAACCTGGTCATCGTCGCAGCGCGACCCTCGATGGGGAAGTCGGCGCTCGGGCTGTGCATGGCCGCGAACCTCGCGGTGCGCGAAGGAGTGCCGGTCGGGATCTTCACGCTCGAGATGTCGAAGTCGGAAGTCACGCAGCGGCTGATGTGCAGCGAGGCCAAGGTCGAGTCGCAGCGCCTGCGCACCGGCAAGCTCGCGGTCGACGACTGGCCGCGACTCACTGCCGCGTGCGACAAGCTCGCGAAGGCGCCGATCTACGTCGACGACACGGGCTCGATCAACTTGATGGAGATCCGCTCGAAAGCGCGCCGGCTCAAGTCGCACGAGCCAAATCTCGGTTTGATCGTGATCGACTACCTGCAGCTGATGACCTCGGGCGTGACGGCCGAGAACCGCGTGCAGGAAGTGTCGCAGATCTCGCGCTCGCTGAAGGTGCTCGCGCGCGACCTCGACGTCCCGATCCTCGCGATGTCGCAGCTCTCGCGCGCCGTCGAGCAGCGCCATGACAAGCGGCCGATCCTCTCCGACCTTCGTGAGTCCGGCTCGATCGAGCAGGACGCCGATCTCGTGATGTTCATCTACCGCGACGAGTACTACAACGACGAGTCCGACCAGCAAGGGATCGCCGAGGTGAACGTGGCCAAGCACCGCAACGGCCCGACCGACGGGATCAAGCTCTCGTTCCTGAAGCGCTACGCGAAGTTCTCCGATCTGGCGGCTGCCTAACACATGACGAACATGGGGTGATCACGGAGCAGACGGTCTGCATCCCGCCTCGGGCGACGAGCTTCCGGGCGGTGTGCGAAGCCTGCGCGTTGTCGCAGCTACCGAGCCGCGGGTACGTTGGTGCGACCGTGGAGGGAACGCTCTCGCTGGAGCGCGAACACGGGCGCATCACGTGCGCGCGCGGGCACGAGATCCGGGTGCTCCGGGCACTGCCCGCCAGCCTCGTGCACTAGAGTCGTCGCGTGGAGCGCTGGCAAGTCGCCCACGCCGACGAGATCGCACCGGCCTGGGCGGGAACCGACTGGGAGACGGTCCGGGCGCGAATGCTCGAACAGGATCCGGCTGCGCTCGCGCGTTGGGAGCTGCTGGCCGAGGCGTATCCCGACAGCGATCGGACGAGCCACTCGGTCCGACGCCATTTCGGGATCTCGTCGTTCGGTGCGAGCATGTACCGCGCGTCTACCGGCAATCCGCTCGTCGTCCCGCACGACGAGACGCAGTACGGCCAGGAGGAGCTGTATCTGATCGTCGAAGGGCGCGCGAGGTACGCCTGCGACGGGGCTGAAGGCGAGCTGGGGCCGGGCGACCTGCTCTACGTCCAACCCGAGGTTCACCGCGAGCTGTTCGCCCTGGACACGCCGACGTCGGTTTTCGTCGTCGGCGGCGTTTCGGGCCGCGCCTATGCCGCCCCGAGCTGGGCGCCCGACTACCGACCGCCGGCCGCCTGATCCGGCACACTCCACTGCGTGCCCGCGACCGTGATCGTCGGGGCGCAGTGGGGCGACGAAGGCAAGGGCAAGATCGTCGACCTGCTCGCGCAGCATGCAGATCTCGTCTGCCGCTACCAGGGCGGACCGAACGCCGGTCACACGATCATCGTCGACGGCGAGACGTTCAAGCTCCGCGCGATGCCTTCCGGGATCCTGTCGGGCAAGGAGTGCGTGATCGGCGGGGGTTGCGTCGTCGATCCGGAGGTGCTGCTCGAGGAGCTCGACGACCTCGCGGCGCGCGGCGTCGCGACGGAGGGACTCGTGTACCTCTCCGGCAACGCGCACCTGATCATGCCGTGGCATGTGGCGATCGACCGGGCGAGCGAGCGGCGGCTCGGACGGCTGCAGATCGGAACGACCAGGCGCGGGATCGGGCCCGCCTACGCCGACAAGGCGGGGCGCCTCGGGATCCGCGTGCAGGACTTGCTCGACCCGAAGATCCTGCGGCAGAAGATCGAGGTCGCGCTCGCGGAGAAGAACGTGTGGCTGGAGCGCGTCTACGGCGTCGAGCCGCTCGACCTCGACGACGTCGCTGCGCGCCTGGAAGGGCTCGCGCAGCGCCTGCGTCCGTACGTCTCCGACACCTCGCTGCTCGTCGATAGAGCGCTCGACGACCAACGCTTCGTGCTCTTCGAAGGCGCGCAGGGAACGCTGCTCGACCTCGATCACGGCACGTATCCTTTCGTCACGTCGTCGAACCCGGTCGCTGCGTACGCGGCGGTAGCCTTCGGGATCGGGCCGAACCGCATCGATGCGGTGGTCGGTGTGTCGAAGGCCTACGTGACGCGCGTCGGAGAAGGGCCATTTCCGACCGAGATCGAAGGGCCGAACCAGGAGCGCGTCCGCGAGCTCGGCGGCGAGTTCGGCACGGTGACCGGGCGCGAGCGTCGTTGCGGCTGGCTCGACCTCGTCGCGCTCCGCTACGCCGTTCGGGTAAACGGGATCACGTCGCTGGCGCTGACGAAGCTCGACGTGCTCTCCGCGTTCGAGGAGCTTCCGGTCTGTGTCGCCTACCGGCTGCGTGACGGGAGCGAGACCCGCGACTTTCCCGCGCACCAGAGCGACTTCCACCACGCGGCGCCCGTCTACGAAACGCTCGCGGGCTGGGCCGAGCCGCTCGACGACGTCAGCTCGGTCGACGAGCTGCCCGCTGCGGCGCGCGCCTACGTCGACTTCGTCGAGCGCGAGCTCAGGGTGGAGGTCTCGTTGATCGGGACCGGCGCCGAGCGCGAGCGCGTGCTCTCGCCCCGCGGACTCGAAGCCGTCGCGCGGCCCTAGGCCGGCTCGAAGGTCACGACGAGCCGCGCGATCTGCTCGCCGCGCGGCGTGAAGATCATCCGGCCGGCCGGGCGGCCTCCGTTTGCGCGCCACGCGTAGCGCGCGACGATCGTCCCGTCATCGGCTTGCTCGCTCGAGAGCACGTCGACCTCGTCGTGGGGCGGGTTCGACTCGTATGCCGCGGCGATCGTCTCCTTGCCGTGGAACGGCCCGGTCGGCACGCCTTCGAAGACGAGCTCGGCGTCGTCGCTGAACTGCTCCAGCATCGGCGCGAAGTCGCCGCTCCGGACGCCCTGGTTGAACAGCGCGACGTGTCGCGCGAGGAGCGTCAGGTGCGAGAGCCTACTTCGCCGAATAGCATCCGACGCGTGAAGGTTCTGGTCGTGGGGTCGGGTGGGCGCGAGCATGCGCTCGCGTGGAAGCTCGCGCAGAGCCCGCGGTCGACCGAGCTGCACGCGGCGCCCGGCAACCCCGGGATCGCGGGGCTCGGGCCGTGCCATCCGGTGCACGCGGAAGATGCCGAGGGTCTGCTCGCGCTCGCCCGGGCGCTCGCGATCGACCTCGTCGTGATCGGTCCCGAGGTGCCGCTCGTCTTAGGCGTCGCGGACGCGCTTCGCCTCGGCGGTGTCGCGGTCTTCGGACCGAGCGCCGCGGCGGCGCGGATCGAGGGCTCGAAGCGCTTTGCGAAGGAGGTTTTGCAGGCCGCCGGCGTTCCCACGGCCGAGGGGCTCGCGGTCGCCCGACCGCCTTGCGTCGTCAAGGCGGACGGGCTCGCGGCCGGCAAGGGGGTCTTCGTCTGCCGCACGCAAAACGAGCTCGACGCTGCGCTCCGTTCCGCGTCGGGCCTCGGCGACGACTTCGTGGTCGAGGAGCTGCTCGAGGGAGACGAGTTGTCGGTGTTCGCGATCTGTGACGGCGTCACCGCGCTCGGGCTTCCACCCGCGCGGGACTTCAAGCGCGCGTTCGACGGAGATTCAGGCCCGAACACCGGCGGCATGGGGGCGTTCTCGCCGGTCCCGCTGGGGAGGCTCGAGCTCGCCGAGCTCGTCGGTTCGGTGCACGAACCAGTGCTGCGAGAGCTCGCGCGACGCGACGCGCCGTTCATCGGGCTCCTCTACGCAGGCTTGATGCTGACCGAGGCCGGGCCGCGGGTGCTCGAGTTCAACTGCCGGTTCGGCGACCCCGAGACGCAGGCGATCCTGCCGGGCGTGGAAGGTGACCTGCTCGGCGCGCTCGCGGCGGCTGCGGCAGGCGACCTCGGCCACGCGACGATCGCTGCGTCGGACGAAGCCGCGGTGACGGTCGTGCTCGCCGCGCGCGACTACCCTGCGGCGGGTGACATCGGCTCCCCGATCGCCGGCATCGCCGAGGCGGAAGCCGACGGGGCTGTCGTCTTCCACGCCGGTACGGCGCTCCGCGGTAATCGGCTCGTGACGAACGGCGGGAGAATCCTGAACGTGTCGGCGACAGGCTCGACGCTCGGCGAGGCGCGCGTTCGTGCATACGCGGCGGCCGAGCGGATCGACTTCGATGGGATCAGGTTCCGAACCGACGTCGCGCTCGAAGCCGCGAACGGGGCGCCGGTTGGCTGACGGACCCGTGGTCGGGATTCTCGTCGGCTCCGAGTCCGACCGGGAGCGGATGCAGGGCGCGTTCGACGAGCTCGACAAGCGCGGGATCGCGTACGAGTTCGACGTCCGCTCGGCGCACCGGACGCCCGATGCGGTTGCGGAGTACGCGCGCACGGCGCGCGGGCGCGGGCTCCGCGTCCTGATCTGCGGCGCGGGACTCGCGGCCGCGCTCCCCGGCGCGGTCGCGGCGCACACCGACCTGCCGGTGATCGGCGTCCCGCTGCGTTCGAGCTTGAGTGTCCTCGACGGTCTCGATGCGCTGCTCGCGATCGCGCAGATGCCGCCCGGCGTGCCCGTCGCGGCGGTCGGCGTGGACAGCGCGAAGAACGCCGCCGCGCTCGCGGCGCGAATCCTCGGCGCGTGAGCGTCCGGCCCGCGCGGCCGGAGGACGCCCGGCGGATCGCCGAGATCCACGTCGAGACCTGGCGTGCCACTTACCCGGGAGTGATGCCGCAGGAGGTGCTCGATGGATTGAGCGTCGACGACCGCGAGCGGCTTTGGCAGGAGTGGATCCCGCATCCCGAGACGCGCCCCTTCGTCGCGGAGCTCGACGGCGGAATCGTCGGATTCGTGAGCGTCGGGCCTTGCTGGACAGATCGAGCGATCGGTGAGCTCTACGCAATCTACGTGGCTCCGGCCGGACAGGGTCGAGGCGCGGGTCTGGCGCTCATGGAAGCGGGCGTGGGCGCACTGTCCGAACGTTGGGACGAAGCGATCCTCTGGGTCGCGACGGAGAACCCGCGCGCCCGCCGCTTCTACGAGCGGTACGGCTGGGTGGTCGACGGCGAGCGGGTCGACGACTCGATTCTGGGGGCCTCCGTGGCCGAGACGCGCTACCGGTTGTCTGGCCTGGGTCGGCGCTAGTCTGAACCAGTGATCGCCCGCTACTCCCGTCCGGCGATGGCCGGGGTCTGGTCGGAGCAGCGCAAGCTCGAGCGGTGGCTCGAGGTGGAGCTCGCTGCGCTCGACGCCTGGTCCGAGGTCGGGCGCGTGCCCGCCGAGGCGGCGGAGGCGATCCGACGCGCGGCGGTTGCGCCCACGCCCGAGCGCGTTCGTGAGATCGAGGAGCGGACTCACCACGACGTCGCGGCGTTCGTCGACGCCGTCGCCGAGGGGCTCGGTGAGCACGGGCGGTGGTTCCACTACGGGCTCACGTCATCGGACGTGCTCGACACGGCGCTTTCCCTGCAGATCCAGGAGGCGGGCCTGCTGATCCTCGACGGCGTTGATCGCGCGTTCGCCGCCGTTGTCGCCCGGGCCGACGAGCAACGGGCAACGCTGACGATCGGTCGGACCCACGGCGTGCACGCCGAGCCGACGACGTTCGGGCTGAAGCTCGCGGGCTGGGCGTTCGAGCTCGAGCGCGACCGCACTCGCGTCGAGCGTGCACTCGACGGGCTGCGCGTCGGGAAGTTTTCCGGCGCGGTCGGGACGTACTCGGCGACCGACCCCGACGTCGAGCGGATCGCGTGCGAGCGACTGGGCCTCGAGCCTGCGCCCTCGTCGACGCAGATTCTCCAGCGCGACCGCCACGCCGAGCTGCTGAGTGCGCTCGCGCTCGCTGCTGCGTCGCTCGAGAAGTTCGCGCTCGAAGTGCGCCACCTCGCGCGTACCGAGGTGCGCGAGCTCGAGGAGCCGTTCGGCCGCGGGCAGAAGGGCTCGTCGGCGATGCCGCACAAGCGCAACCCGGTCGTTTCCGAGCGGATCTGCGGTCTCGCGCGCGTCGTCCGCTCGGCAGCGCTCGTCGGGCTCGAGAACGTCGCGCTCTGGCACGAGCGCGACATCACGCACTCGTCTGCCGAGCGCGTCGTCGTGCCGGATGCGTTCCTCGCGCTGGACTACATGCTGGAGCGGTTCGCCTGGCTCGTCGAAGGGCTCGTCGTCTTCCCGGAGCGCATGCGCCGGAACCTGGAGGCGAGCCACTTCCTGTTCTTCAGCCAGCGCGTGCTGCTCGCTCTCGTGGCGAGCGGCCTCTCGCGCGACGACGCGTACCGGCTCGTGCAGCGGAATGCGATGCGCGCCTGGGAGGAAGAGCAGGACTTTCGCGAGCTCGTGCGGGGCGACTCGGAGGTCGCGCCTCGGCTCGCTCTCGACGAGGTCTTCGCGCTCGAGCCGTATACCCGTCACGTCGACACCGTCTTCGAGCGCCTCCATACGCTCGTGCGGACGAAAGAGGAGGATCCCACCTATGTCTGAGATTGTCGCCCACGTCGGGAGCGGGAAGGTCCGCGAGCTCTACGCCCTCGACGACGCGCGTCTGCTGCTCGTCGCCAGCGACCGGATCTCGACGTTCGACGTCGTGCTCCCCACGGAGATTCCCGACAAGGGTCGCGTGCTCACAGGGCTCGCCGCGTTCTGGTTCGCTCGGACGAGGCACCTCGTGCCGAACCACTTGCTCGCTCTGCGCGACGACGGCCGCTCGACCGAGTGTCGCAGGCTCGAGATGCTGCCAATCGAGTGCGTCGTTCGCGGCTACCTCGCCGGCTCCGGCTGGAAGGACTACGTCGCGTCGGGCGCGACCTCCGGCCACGCGCTGCCTTCGGGAATGCGCGAGTCTGACCAGCTTCCCGAGCCGATCTTCACGCCGGCGACGAAGGCGCAGTCGGGTCACGACCAGAACATCGACGCCGAGCAAGCCTCCCAGCTCGTCGGGCCGGAGCGCTTCCGCGAGGTGGAGCGCGTCGGGCTGGCGCTCTACGAGCACGCGGCGAAGTACGCGCGCGAACGCGGCATCGTGATCGCGGACACCAAGTTCGAGTTCGGGCTCGACGACGAGGGACGCCTCGTGCTCGGCGACGAGGCGCTGACGCCGGACTCGTCGCGGTTCTGGCCGGCGGACGAGTACGCGCCCGGCGGGGCGCAGCCCTCGTTCGACAAGCAGTTCGTCCGCGACTACTGCGAGACGCTCGGGTGGGACAAGACAGCGCCGGGGCCGGAGCTCCCCGACGACGTCGTCGCGGGCACACGCGTGCGCTACGTCGAAGCTTTCGAGCGCATCACGGGGATCGCGTTCGCCGACTACGTCGCCGACCCGGACGTGGTGCTGCGGTGAGGGCGACCGTGCTCGTGCGACCGAAGGCGGGGATCCTCGACCCGCAGGGCCAGGCGGTCGAAGGCTCGCTGCGGCAGCTCGGGTTCGCCGTCGGGGAAGCCCGCGTCGGCCGGGTCGTCGACCTCGAGCTGGGGTCGACGGACGCGACGTCAGCGCGTGCGGAGGTCGAGCGCATGTGCGAGCAGCTCCTTGCGAACCCCCTGATCGAGAGCTTCGAGATCGAGCTGGAGGACGTGTGAGCGAACGCCGACCGCAGATCGCCGTCGTCGTCTTCCCGGGGTCGAACGACGACCGGGACGCCGCGTGGGCGTTGCACGCGCTCGGGGCCGACCCGGTGCTCGTATGGCACGGTGAGCAGGAGCTCCCCGACGTTGCCGGCGTCATCCTTCCCGGCGGGTTTTCCTACGGCGACTACCTCCGCTGCGGTGCGATTGCACGGTTCGCGCCGGCGATGGAGGCCGTCGGCCGCTTCGCCGCCGACGGCGGACCCGTCCTCGGGATCTGCAACGGCTTCCAGATCCTCTGCGAGGCAGGCCTGCTGCCGGGCGTGCTCCGCCCGAACCGGTCGCTCGAGTTCATATGTCGGGATACGCGCGTTCGCGTCGAGCGTGCCGACACGAAGCTCACCTCGCGGTGCACGGTCGGGCAGACCCTCTCGATCCCCGTAAAGCACGGCGAGGGCTCCTGGTACGCCCACGACGAGCTCTACGCGGAGCTCATCGCGCTCGACCAGATCGTCCTGCGCTACGAGGACAACCCGAACGGGTCGATGCACGACGTCGCGGGCGTTTGCAGCCGGGAGGGCAACGTCCTCGGGCTGATGCCGCATCCCGAGCACGCGGTCGATCCGCTGCTCGGCCCGGCCGACGGCGCGTTCGTGATCGCGTCGCTCGTCGACGCTGCGCGCGAACGGGAGCAGGCGCTCGTCTAGGCACCACCTCCGAGGCCGAGCGTCTCGGCGAGCTCAGGGTGGCGGCGGAGCGCATCGTGCAAGCGCGCAAGGTCACGCGCGCGCAGCGTCACAGGGCCGCGCCGAGCCGTGCCGTCGGTGGTGTAGGCGAAGCGGACGAGACGCTCCCCCTTTCGATTCTCGAGCAGCTGCACGACCGACGAGAACCGGCGGTCGCCCGCGCGCTGTGGGATCTCGAGTTGGTCGACGAGAGCGGCGTCGCCCCACGGCGTGGCGGCCCTCGTTGCAGCTTTGGCGGGCATGCGGCGAACCTAGCGAGCAATGTGTGACGCGTCGGTGTCTCGTCTGTGCCGAATGTGAGACTTCTCGTCCACAGTGATCGTCGCGCATGTCGACCTGGATGCCTTCTTCGCCGCCGTCGAAGAACTCGACGACCCGAGCCTGCGCGCGAAGCCGCTCATCGTCGGCGGCGACCCGCACGGCCGCGGGGTCGTCGCGACCGCGAACTACGTCGCTCGTCGTTTCGGCATCCATTCCGCGATGAGCTGCGCGGAGGCGCGCCGCCGCTGCCCAAGCGCAGTGTTCGTCCGCCCGCGCCACGACCGCTACCGCGAGCTCTCGCGAAGCGTCTGGCTGACGATCCGCGAAGTCGCGCCCGTGGTCGAGCGAACCGGGATCGACGAGGGCTACCTCGACCTGAGCGACGAGGCGCCCGATTTCCTCGCCGCCCGGCGACTGGCCGAAGCGATCCAGACCGCCGTCCGCGGGACGACGAACCTGACGTGCTCGCTCGGGATCTCGAGCTGCAAGGTCGTCGCGAAGATCGCCAGCGACCGACGCAAGCCGGCAGGGATCACCGTCGTCCCCAGCGGTCGCGAGGCCGAGTTCCTCGCGCCCCTCGATGTCCGCAAGCTGCCGGGCGTCGGCCCGCGGGCGGAGCAGCGGCTGCGACCCGCCGGGATCGAGACGATCGGCGCGCTCGCGGCGCTGTCGGACGACATGCTCGCGAAGCTTCTCGCCGGCCAGGTCGGACTCGAGCTTCGAGACCGCGCGCGCGGGATCGACGGTCGCCGCGTCGAGCCCGTCTCCGAGCCGCCGGTCTCGATCAGCCACGAGGAGACGTTCGACCGCGACGTCGCGGAGCGGGCGCGCCTCCACGAGGAGCTTCGCCGGATGTCGGACAGCCTCTCTCGGCGCCTGAACGACCGTGGGCTGCTCGCGCGCACGGTGACGACGAAGCTCCGTTACGGGGACTTCACGACGCGCACCCGGACGACGACCCTCGCGACGGGCACCGACGAGGCCGACCGGATCCACGCGCTCGCGTGCGAGCTGCTCGATCGTGCGCTCGACCAGCGGCCCGGCGCGCTCAGGCTCGTCGGCGTCGGCGTGTCCGGACTCGGCACCGAGGCGCAGCTCGCGCTCGTCTGAGCCGCGGCGTCAGCCCCCGTAGATGCCGCGGCCGCTCTCGACGTCGAAGAAGTGCAGCCGGCGCGTATCCACGGAGAACTGGATCGGCTCCCCCTCGCCCGCGCGCGACTCCCGATCGATCCGCGCCACGAACACGCCGCCGCGGCGCCGCGCTTGCTCCGCAGTCGCCTCGATCGCCTCCTCGCCGACCGCAGCCGCGACATCGGCCTGGATGACCGGCGGAGCGCCGATTGCAAAATGCACGAAGACCTCCGAGCCCATGTCCTCGCGGATGTCCACGCTCGCGGCGATCAGGCTGGCGGCGCCCGGGGCGAACGCGGCGTCCTCCAGGTCCTCCGGGCGGATCCCGAGGATCACCCGCCGACCGTCGTAGCTCCGGAGGTCCGGCCGCTTCTCGAATGCCTGCCCGTCCAGCGTCAACCGGTGCTCGCCGAACGAGGCGACCATGCCACCGTTCTGCCGCTCGAGACCCGCCTCGACGAGGTTCATCGAGGGGGAGCCGATGAACTCCGCGACGAACAGGTTGGCCGGATGGTCGTAGAGCTGCTGCGGCCTGTCGAACTGCTGGAGGAGCCCGTCGCGGAGCACGACGACTCGGTCGCCAAGCGTCATCGCCTCAACCTGGTCGTGCGTGACGAAGATCGTCGTCACGTTGAGGTCGCGCTGCAGCCGCGCGATCTCCGCGCGCATCTCCACTCGCAGCTTCGCGTCGAGGTTGGAGAGCGGCTCGTCCATCAGGAACGCCTGCGGCTCGCGCACGATCGCGCGTCCCATCGCGACCCGCTGCCGCTGGCCACCGGAGAGCGTGCGAGGCTTCTTACCGAGCACCTCCGGCAGCCCGAGCATCTGCGCGGCCTTGCCGACGCGCGTCCGGCGCTGCTCGCGGGGGACTTTGCGCAGCTTGAGCCCGAAGGCCATGTTGTCGAACGCGCTCATGTGCGGATAGAGCGCGTAGTTCTGGAAGATCATCGCGATGTCCCGGTCCTTCGGCGGCAGGTCGTTCACGACCTCGTCGCCGATCCGGATCGTCCCGTCGGTGATCTCCTCGAGGCCCGCGATCATGCGGAGGGCCGTCGTCTTGCCACACCCTGACGGGCCGACGAAGACGACGAGCTCCCCGTCCTCGATCTCGAGGTCGAGCGACGTCACGGCCTTCGTGCCGTCGGGGTAGACCTTGGTCAGGTGCTCGAGCGCGATCTCGGCCATGCGCCTCACCCGAATCTATCGTTGCCGCGACCTGCGTAGCAAGCGCGTAGGATCCAGCGGCCGTGGCAACGGTCGCAGCGAGCGGTAGGACTCGCCGGCGCCGGCGGAATCTCCTGGAGAGCCGCCGGTTCCTTGCGACTGCGCTGATCGCCCCGGCCGTCCTCTTCATCCTCGTGCTGGTCGGCGGCCCGCTGCTGCTGGCGATGTACCTCAGCCTCACCGACGCGGTCGGCGGGACGCTCGGCGGCGAGTGGGTCGGGTTCGACAACTTCCTGAACGCCTGGCGAGATCCGAACTTCCGGCGCGCCCTGCGGAACACGCTCCTGTTCACGATCGTCTCGCAGGCCATCGTGCTGCTCTGCGCAGGCCTGATCGCCCACGCGCTCACCCGCCCGATCCGGGGCAAATGGCTCCTCCGCTTCCTGATCATTCTCCCCTGGGCGGCGCCGGTCCCCCTCTCGACGATCGGCTGGCTCTGGATCTACGACTCGCTCTTCAGTGTCGTCAACTGGGTCGCGAAGCAGCTGCACCTCGTCGACCAGTTCAACCCGCCGCAGTGGCTGGGAGATCCCACGCTCGCCCTCGGCGCCGTGATCTCCGTCCACGCGTGGCGGATCATCCCGTTCGCGGTCGTGATCTTCCTCGCGGGCCTGGCCTCGATCCCGTCGGAGGTCGAGGACGCCGCGAAGGTCGACGGCGCGGTCGGTCTGAAGAAGTTCTGGTACGTGACGCTGCCTCTGCAGCTTCCGATCGCGACCGTCGCGCTGCTGTTCGGGATCGTCTTCACAGCGACCGACATGACGGTCGTCTACATCCTCACGCAGGGCGGCCCGTTCAACTCGACGCAGATGCTCACCTCGTGGGCGTTTTTCACCGGGATTCGCGGCGGGTCGCTCGGCGAAGGTGCGGCGGTGTCGCTGTACCTCCTGCCGCTCCTCGTCGTCGTGGCCGTCCTGATGCTGCGCTTCGCTCGGAAGGTCGAGGTCACGTGATCACCTCCCGCGAGAAGCTGACGAGCTACCTGATCCTCGGCCCGTTCGCGCTCGTCCTCGCCTTCCCGTTCTACTGGATGCTCTGGACGAGCTTCAAGACCGAGCTCGACCTCTACGACATCAACAACGTGCCGTTCTTCTTCGGCCATGGGTCGCCGACGACGAAGAACTACTCCTTTCTCTTCAACGAGACGGAGTACCTGACCTGGGTGAAGAACACCGCAATCGTCGGAGTCGCGGTGGTGGCGATCACGCTCGTGCTGGCCGTGCCTGCCGCGTATGCGCTCGCGCGGCTCTCGGGCCGCTGGGGCCAGAGCATGGGCGTGGGCATCTTCCTGACCTACCTCGTCCCGCCGACGCTGCTCTTCCTGCCGCTTTCGTACGTGATCAGCCACTTCCCCGTCGGCGGCCACGCGGGCCTCCAGGACTCGCTCTGGTCGCTCGTGCTCGTCTTCCCGAGCTTCACGGTGCCGTTCTCGACCTGGCTGCTGATGGGCTTCTTCAAGACGATCCCGCGCGAGCTCGAGGAAGCCGCTCGCGTGGACGGAGCCTCGCGACTGCGAACCCTGTTCCAGATCGTGTTTCCGATCTCGCTGCCCGGGATACTGACCGTGATCATCTTCTCGTTCTCGCTCGTCGTGAACGACTTCGTCTACGCGCTCGCCTTCATCACCACGAGCGACTCCAAGACGATCTCGACCGGTGTCTTCACCGAGTTGATCCGCGGCGACATCTTCTTCTGGCAGGCGCTGATGGCGGCGACGCTGCTCCCGAGCATCCCGCTGGCGCTGCTCTACAACATGTTCCTCGACCGCTTCATCGCGGGCTTCACGGGTGGGGCCTTCCGTTGAGTTCCGCTTCCGAGTACACGACAATCGTGGCCCCAAGAGAGGAGGGAGACGGTGGCTGACAAGGAGCGAGTTGACGTCAGCAAGCTCGACGAGCTCTCCCGACGCGACCTGATCAAGAGGGCCGGGGCCGGGGTGATCCTCGTGTACGGAGGCCTCGGTGCCCACGGCGTCGCGTACGGAGCGCCTAAGTACCGGCAGAAGGAGCTGGCGGGAACGCTGCGCATCCTGCAGTGGAGCCACTTCGTGCCGGCGTACGACAAGTGGTTCGACAACGTCTACACCAAGGCGTGGGGTCGAGCCAACGACACCGAGGTGATCGTCGACCACATCAACCAGGCGGACCTGCCGGCGCGCGTCGCGGCAGAGGCTGCCGCCGGCCGCGGGCATGACATGGTCGCGACGCTCGCGCCGCTGCCGCAGTACGAGGACCGCGTGATCAATCACAAGGAGATCGTCCAGGCGGTCACCAGGAAGCGCGGCAAGATGAAGGACGTCGCCTACCGCTCCTGTTACAACCCGAAGACGAAGAAGTACTTCGGGTTTCCGGACAGCTACGCGCCGGACCCTGTGAACTGGCGTCGGGACTACTGGCAGGAGGTCGGCTTCGGCGGCGGGCCGACGTCATGGGACGTCGTCAAGCGTGCGGCTCCGAAGCTGCGTGAGAACAACCGTCCCATCGGCATCGGCATGTCGAACGAGATCGACTCGAACATGGCGCTCATGGCGCTGATGATGTGCTTCGGCTCGTTCATCCAGAGCCGCGGCCACCGCGTGACACTGAACACGAAGAAGACCGTCGAGGTCCTCAAGTTCGCGCGCGACTTGTTCCGCAGCGGGATGTCGAACGAGATCTTCGCCTGGACGGCCGCGTCGAACAACCAGGGATTCCTGGCCGGACGGCTGTCGCTGGCGCTCAACGCGATCTCGATCCCGCGGTCCGCCGAGCTGTCGAACCGCGACCTCGCCGACAAGACGATGATCGCACCGATCCCGAAGGGCCCGAACGGCCGCCTGGGACTCGAGCACGTCATGCACACGTACATGGTCTGGAACTTCGCCGAGAACAAGCGGATGGCCGTCAAGTTCCTGGCCGATCTCGAGACGAAGTACGTCGGGGCCTTCGAGAACTCGAAGTTCTACAACTTCCCCGCGTTCCCGAAGTCCGTCCCGAACATCCCGGTGCGCCTGGCGCGCGACTCGAACACACCGAAGGGGAAGTACAAGGTGCTCGGGACGATCTCCGAGAAGTACACGAAGAACGTCGGCTATCCCGGCTTCACCAACGCGGCGATCGGCGAGATCTTCGACACTTACCTGATCCCGCAGATGTTCGCGGAGGTGGCGCAGGGGCGCCGGACGCCCGAGGAGGCGGCGCGGGACTACCACGCCCGCCTCGGCACGATCTACGCCAAGTGGCGGAGGCGCGGAAAGATCTAGCGCCGAACGGGAGGGGAGCCCACGCGGGCTCCCCTCCCCTTATAGCCTCCGAGCGTGCGCGCGATCGGCATCCACGAGTTCGGCGGCCGCGACAAGCTGCAGCTGCTCGACCTGCCCGAACCGAAGGTGCCCCCCGACTTCGTCAAGATTCGCCTACGCGCCGCCGGCGTGAACCCGGTCGACTGGAAGCTCCGGGAGGGCCGGCTCGAGCCGCGGTTTCCGGTCGTCTTTCCCGTCGTGCCCGGCTGGGACGCCGCGGGCGTCGTCGCGGAGGTCGGTCCGGCCGTGACCGAGTTCGCTCTGGGCGACGAGGTGTACTCCTACTGCCGTAAGCACTTCATCGGCGAAGGCACGTACGCGGAGTACGTCTCGGTCCCCGACGTCTACGTCGCGCGCAAGCCGGAGTCGCTTTCGTTCGAGCAGGCGGCCGCGATCCCGCTCGCGGGCCTGACGGCCTACCAGGCGCTCTTCCTCGCAGCGGGCCTGACCGCCGGCGAGCGCGTGCTCGTTTCCGCGGCTGCGGGCGGCGTCGGCTCGTTCGCCGTGCAGCTCGCAATCGACGCTGGCGCAGAGGTGATCGGGGTTGCACGTGAGCAGCACCGCGACCGGGTGCTCGAACTCGGCGCCTACGAGGTGATCGACCGCTCCCGCGACGTCGCCGAGGCCGTGCGTGAGCTCGTGCCTGACGGGGTCGACGTGGTGTTCGACCTCTATGGCGACGAGCGGCTTGGCGACGCCGTGCGTGACGGCGGTCGCATCGTCTCGATCGCGTCGCCGCCCTCCTATAGCGAGCGCGACGTCGTCTCGTCCTACGTGTTCGTCCGGCCCGACGGCGAGCAGCTCGAGGAGCTGGCCGCGTTGACCGACGACGGCAGACTGCTGGTCGACATCGCCGAGGTGCTGCCGCTCGAGGACGCCGCCCGAGCACACGAGCTCTCGGCGGACGGCCACGTGCGTGGCAAGCTCGTCCTACGCATCTCGTAACGAGCGACGCCACAGCTCGGCGGCGAGCAGCTCGGCGACGGTCGTCTCGACGAGGAGCGCACAGAGCGGGTCGGCTGCCGGGTGCTCGACCGTCAACGCTGCGCCTTCGACGGGCTGTCCGACCGCGACGAACGCTGCGCCGCGGCGCTGCATCCACTCGACGAAGATGGCGTCGAAACGCGAGCCTCCGAACAGCAGCGCCCGGTAGCCGGGACGCCGTGTCAGGTAGACGTCGACGTGCGCCCAGTCGCCGGTCTCGCAGGCATCGGCCGGAATCCGCGGGCCCTCGCGGAAGACGAGCGCACCTTGCTCCGCCGACGAGATGCGCTCGTCGGGTCCAACGACTGCGACGGCCCCGCCGAGAACGTCGAGTGCGCGGTCGAGCCACGCATCGCGCGTTTCCCGGATCGCGTGCGCAGCCTCGACCGCGGGGCGCAAATCGGGAACCTCCGCGCCGAGCCTCCGCGCGAGCAGCAGCAGCACCGTGAGCGTTGCCTGATAGCTGCGACAAGCCACTGCGCCGCGCTCCTCGCCTGCGCCGAGCGGCACGACGACATCGGCGGCCGGCTCAAGCTCGCGGAAGGAGACGCGGTGGGTGCCGCAAGCTGTCTTCAGCGTGCGCGCGACGTGTG
>JACCTU010000041.1 GCA_013812235.1 Actinomycetota bacterium
GGCTGAGGCTCGGCGTTCTGAACACGTTCGCGCTCGCGGTCGGCTTCGGCGCTGTGACGGCGGTCCTCTGGGAGTTCGGCGAGTACGTGACGTTCATCCGCAACTCCCCCGAGCTGGACACGGCCTACACGGACACGTTGGGCGATCTCGCACTCGGGCTGACCGGCTCGACGGTGGCGGCATTCGTGACGGCAAGTTTCCGGCACCGCCTATGATCCCGCGGATGCGCGGGATGAGGCCCGAGGACATCTACGCGCTCAAGGGGGTCTCCGACCCACGCCTGAGCCCCGACGGCGCGACCGTCGCGTACGTCCCGTGGTCGATCGACGGCGAGGCGAACGAGTACCGCGGCAACGTCTGGCTCGCGCCGGTCGACGCCTCCGAGCCACCGCGCCGGTTCACCACCGGCGAGCGCCGCGACGGAGAGCCGCGCTGGTCGCCCGACGGGAGCAGCCTGGCGTTCGTCTCGAGCCGCGCCGAGAAGGAGCCCGGCCAGCTCTACGTCATCTCCCTGCGCGGCGGCGAGGCCCAGAAGCTCACGAAGCTGAAGGAGGACGTGCGCGGGGTCGCCTGGTCGCCCGACGGCCGGACGATCGCGTTCACCTCGCGCGTTCGCGACGAAGCGGCTGAGGAAGAGGACGAGCGCCGGAGACCGCCACGCCGCGTCAAGCACCTCCTCTACAAGCTCGACAACGAAGGCTGGATCGCCGACCGCCGCTCGCAGCTCTTCGTCGTCCCCGCCGACGGAGGCGCCGAGCCGCGACAGCTCACGGACGCCGAGCAGGACCACGGCGCGCCGGCCTGGTCGCCCGACAGCTCGCAGCTCGTCTTCTCATCCTCACGCGGCGACGACTGGGACACGCAGCTCGTCTCCGACCTCTACGTCATGTCGCCCGAGGGCGGAGAACCGGAGCTCCTGACTCACTGCGACGGCACGTGCAGCGATCCGACCTGGTCGCCGGACGGGACTCGCATCGCCTACCGGTATACGCCTGACCGCTGGGTCTTGGGGCGCCACACGCAGATCGCGGTGATCGACCTCGCCACGCGCGAGCGTACGATCTTAACCGCAAGCCTCGATCGCCAGTGCGGGCCGTACCCGCCCCAGCGCGAGCCGGTGTGGGACGGCGACCGAATCGTGTTCGGGGTCGAGGACGGGGGGAGTCTCCACGTCTACTCGGTGCCCGCGGACGGCTCGGGCGAGCCGGAGCTGCTGGTCGGCGGCGAGCGGGTCGTCAACGGTTTCGACGTCAAGGGCGCCACGCTCGTGCACGCGGCGAGCACGCCGTCGACGTTCGCCGACCTGTACGTCGGTGAGAACCGGGTCACCGCGGCAACCGAGGGGTTCCCCGCGCAGCTCGTGGAGCCGGAGCGCTTCACGGCGCGCTCGAAGGACGGCACGGAGGTCGAAGCGTGGATCTCTCGACCCTCGGGGCTCGAGGAAGGCAAGCGCTACCCGGTGCTGCTCTCGATTCACGGGGGACCGTTCACGCAGTACGTCTCCAGTTTCTTCGACGAGTTCCAGGTGTACTCGGGTGCGGGCTACGCGGTCGTGTTCGCGAATCCGCGCGGCTCGTCCGGCTATAGCGAGGAGTGGGGGACCGCGATTCGCGGACCGGTGGACGACGCAGGACCGGGGTGGGGCAGCGTCGACTACGAAGACCTGATGGCAGTGATGGACGAGGCGCTCAAGCGTTTCGACTTCCTCGACCCGGAGCGCGCGGGGGTCCTCGGCGGCTCGTACGGCGGCTACATGACGTCGTGGATCATCTCGCACACCAACCGCTTCAAGGCGGCGTGCTCCGAGCGGGCCGTGAACAACCTCTACACCGCGATGGGGTCGAGCGACATCTTCTGGGCGTTCAAGGGCTACTTCGGCGCGTTCGCGCACGAGGCCACGGACGCGTGGCTCGAGCGCTCGCCCTCGGTCTACGCGGAGAAGATCGAGACGCCGCTCCTGATCATGCACTCGGAGGACGACCTCCGCTGCTCCGTCGAGCAGGCAGAGCACCTGTTCACCATCTTGCGCCTGCTCGGCAAGGAGGTCGAGTTCGTCCGCTTCCCCGGCGAAGGGCACGAGCTGTCACGTTCCGGCTCGCCTGTGCATCGCGTGCAGCGCTTCGAGGTGCTGCTCGAGTGGTTCGACCGGCACCTGAAGAACTAGTCGGCGGCGAGCTCCTCGGCCAGCAGTGAGCACGCGTAGGCGCGCCAAGCGAGGTCGCGCGCCGCAAGGAGGCCGCGGACAGCCTCGCTCACGTGCGGGAGGCCCTTCGAGTCCTCGAGCAGGCGAAAGAGCCCGTCCTCCAGCGCTTCGCGCCGGCTCGGTGCGTTGAGCTCGCTCGCCAGTCCGATCACGGCCGGCCCGTCGAGGTCGAGCCCGCGTGACGGATCTCCGCCGGCTGCAAGCACGAGCAGCGCCCGGCGTCCTGCGCCGCGCAGCTCGTCAGCGTCGAGCTCGAGCTCGCGACCCGCGACCGATGCCACGGTCACGACGGCGGTCGACTCGTCGGCGCCGGCGAGCAGCGCCTCGAGCTGGTCGAGCCAGGGCTCTCGCATCGACGCGGACGCTACGGGAGAATCGCGCCGTGAGCTACGCGAGCAGGCTGCAGCGGCTCGGCGGCTGGGCGAT
>JACCTU010000050.1 GCA_013812235.1 Actinomycetota bacterium
GTGCCTGCTCGGTCACCGCCGGGCGGCCCCAGGGGCAGCGCACGACGACGCGGCGAAACGCTCGCGGCGCCCGACCGAGTTGACGCTCGACGACCTGCCTATCGTCCACCGTGGGCGATCGTAGCCCCAGTGCGCTTCGCCGCCCGCCAGGCCGGGATGCCCTTGACGATGAAGAGCTGCTCGCCCGGCTTGACGTAGCCGATCCGCCGCGCCTCGCGAGCGACCGCCGCTTCACTCTCGACGTAACGCAGGCGGCGCTCGAGCGCGGCGCGCCGCTGCGCGAGCACCGTGACCTGGGCCTGCCGCGCGGCCGCCGTGTCCTGCCGCTCGAGGTAGGTGCGGAACGGCCGGTAGTAGAGGAGACCGACGAGCACGAGCGCGCCGACCGCGAGCCAGCGCAGCGTAAGGCTCGAGCGGGATGGTCTCCGTGCAGGCTTCGCCATCGTCAAGCCCATTTCGCGCGAGGCCCGACGACTCCTACGCGACCTCGACCTTGATCACGTTCGTCGAGCCCGGGATGTTCACCGCGGTGCCCGCCGTGATCACGACCCGGTCACCCTCCATGACGAGCCCGCTCGCGCGTACGGCGTCGAGCGACACCTGCCAGAGGTCATCGACGTTTTGCGCCTCCTCGATCCCCCACGGCGTGACGCCCCACTCGAGCGCCATGTGCTGGAGGGCGTACTGGTGGTGGCTGAGGCCGAGGATCGGACGGCGCGGGCGCAGCCGCGCGACGACGGACGCCGTCCGGCCCGTGAACGTCGGCACGACGATTGCGCGCGCACCGAGCGCCTCGGCGAGGTCGCACGCCGCGTTCGACATCGCCTCGCCGATCGTTGGCTGCTCCCCGGCCTCGGGGAGCTGGTGCCGGTAGCCGAGGCTCGGCTCGACGGCGCGGGCGATCCGGTCCATGTACGAGACCGCTTCGACCGGGTACTCGCCCACCGCCGTCTCGCCGGAAAGCATCACGGCGGAGGTCCCGTCGAGCACGGCGTTCGCGACGTCGCTCGCCTCGGCGCGCGTCGGCTCGGGCTGATGGATCATCGACTCGAGCATCTGCGTCGCCGTGATCACCGGCTTTCCCCGGTCGAGCGCGCGCTGGATGATCCGCTTCTGCAGGAGCGGCACGGAGGCAGGGCCGATCTCCACACCGAGGTCGCCCCGCGCCACCATCACCGCGTCCGACTCCTGGAGGATCTCGTCGAGCGCGTCGATCGCCTCGGACTTCTCGATCTTCGCGATCACGTGCGCATGTGAGTCCGCCTGCGAGATGAGCGCGCGCAGGTCGCGGACGTCTGCGGCCGACCTCACGAAGGACAGCGCGACGAAGTCGACGCCGAGGTTGAGCGCGAGCTCGAGATCTTCGGTGTCCTTCCGCGTGAGGGCGGGGATCGGGATCGGCACGCCCGGCAGGTTCACGCCCTTGTGGGCACTCACCGAGCCGCCGACCATCACCGTGCAGCTCGCCCTCCCTTTCGTGACCTCGCGCACGAGCAGACGGACGTGGCCGTCGTCGATCAAGACCTCGTGCCCGGGTCGTAGCACGTCGCCGATCACCGCAGGGCTCACCGGGAGGTTGCCGTCGGTCGCCTCCTGGCCGCCGACGATCACGATCTCCTGGCCGCGCTCGAGCGAGACCGTCTGCTCGAGGTCGCCGATCCGCAGCTTCGGGCCCTGGAGGTCGGCGATCAGCGCGAGGGGGCGGTGCGCTTCCTCCTGCACCTCACGCAGGAGCTTGACCGTCTTGGCGTGTTGCGCGTGAGTCCCGTGCGAGAAGTTGAGCCGGGCGCTGTCCATGCCCGCGCGGATCAGCGCCTCGACCGTCTGCTTGTTCGCCGACGCGGGCCCAATCGTCGCGACGATCTTCGTGCGTCGCGGTTCGACAGCGGACATGGGTCCTAGCGTAGCGAGGGCGTCAGCCGCCTCACGTGCGCGCGCGCGGAAACGCGTCCCGGCCCGAGTACTCGGCGCGCGCCCCGAGCTCCTCCTCGATCCGCAGCAGCTGGTTGTACTTCGCGACCCGGTCCGAGCGCGCGGGCGCGCCGGTCTTGATCTGGCCGGTGCCGAGCGCGACCGCGAGGTCGGCGATCGTCGTGTCTTCGGTCTCGCCCGACCGGTGCGACATGACGGCGGTGTAGCCGCTCGCCTGCGCGAGCCGGACCGCCTCGACCGTTTCGGTGAGCGTGCCGATCTGGTTGACCTTGACGAGGATCGAATTGGCCACGCCTCGCTCGATCCCCTGGCGGAGCCGTTCGGGGTTCGTGACGAAGAGGTCGTCGCCCACGAGCTGGACCCGATCGCCGACCTCGCGCGTGAGCTGCGCCCACGCGTCCCAGTCGTCCTCCGCCGCGCCGTCCTCGATCGAGACGATCGGGTAGCGCTCGACGAGCTCGGCCCAGAAGCCCGGCAGCTCGCTCGACGACTTCTCGCGGCCCTCGAAGCGGTAGAGGCCGCCCTCGTAGACTTCGCTCGTCGCCGGGTCGAGCGCGATCGCGACGCGCTCGCGGTGGCCGGCCCGCTCGGCCGCCTCGAGGATGGCCTCGATCGCGTCCTCGCTCGAGGGCAGGTCGGGCGCGAAGCCGCCCTCGTCGCCGAGCCCGACGTCGAGCCCGCGCTCGTGGAGCAACTGCTTGAGTGCGTGGTAGACCTCGACTCCGACGCGAAGACCGTCGGCGAAGGAATCCGCTCCAACGGGCACGACCATGAATTCCTGCAGATCGATCGAGTTCTCCGCGTGTGCGCCGCCGTTGATCACGTTCAGCATCGGGACGGGAAGCGTCACGGCATCGGTTCCGCCGAGGTAGCGGTAGAGCGGCTGCCCCGCGTCGTCGGCCGCGGCCTTCGCGACGGCGAGCGAGACGCCGAGGATCGCGTTTGCGCCAAGTCGGCCTTTGTTCGGCGTCCCGTCGAGCTCGCACAGCAACGCGTCGAGTCCCTCCTGGTCGGCCGCTTCGCGACCGACGACCGCGCTCGCGAGCTCGCCGTTCGCGTTCGCGACCGCGCGTGTGACGGCCTTTCCGCCGTACTCGGCGCCGCCGTCGCGGAGCTCGACGGCTTCGTGGACGCCCGTCGACGCGCCGGACGGAACCGCTGCGCGTCCGCCGGCGCCCGACTCGAGCTGGACGTCCACCTCGACGGTCGGGTTGCCGCGGGAGTCGAGAACCTGCCGAGCGTGCACGCGCGCGATCGCGCTCACTCCGCCTCCTTCGCGCGGTCGAAGTAGCGGTCCTGCGCGTCGAGCGCGAGCTCGCTCCATACCGAGCCGTCGGCCGCGGCGAGGCGTTCCGCCTCCTCGACGCGCTCGACGAAGCGCCCGGTCGCGCGGCGCAGCTCGAGCTCGGGGTCGACGTTCAGCCGGCGCGCGACGTTGACCGCCGCGAAGAGCACGTCGCCGAGCTCCCCCGCCTGGCGCGGGTCGGGCGCCGTCTCCGACGCGGGCTCCTCACGCAGCTCGGCGTGGAGCTCGCGGAGCTCGTCCTCCAGGTCTGCGAGCGCGGCTGCGGCGTCCGGGTACTCGAAACCGACCGCAGCCGCGCGGCGCTGGACCTTACGCGCGAGCAGCAGCGCCGGCAGGTTGCCTGGCACGTGGTGGAAGACGCCTTCGCGCCCTTCCTGCTCGCGCTTGATGGTTTCCCAGTTCTCGCGAACTCGTCCCGCAGTCGCCGCCTCGACGTCGCCGAAGACGTGCGGGTGACGTTGGACGAGCTTCGCGTGCACGGAGCATGCGACCGCCTCGAGGTCGCCCTGGCCGCGCTCGGCGAGCAGGAGCGCGAGGAAGTAGACCTGGAAGAGCAGGTCGCCGAGCTCGTCAAGCAGCTTCTCGTCGGCCCCGGCGAGCGCGGCGTCCGCGACTTCGTAGGCCTCCTCGATCGTGTGCGGCACGATCGTCGCCGTGGTCTGCTCGCGGTCCCAGGGACAATCGCGCCGAAGGCGCTCCGTCAGACGCTGCAGGTCGAGCAGCGCCTCCCCGAGGCTCACTCGCTGGCGGCGGTAGTGGTGTTACCGGTGGTGGCGGGCGGCGCGTAGCCGACCTGGTAGGCGATCTTGCCCTCGAACTCGTCGTTCGTCTCCTTCGACCAGTTTGTGATCGCCTTCTGGCGCTTCTCCTGCAGCAGCTGCTGCCGGATCTGCTCCTTCACGTCCTTCAGCGGGGTTTGCGACGGGGGCTTCACGTCGCTGAGCGCCTCGATGATGTGGTAGCCGTACTGCGTCTTCACCGGCGCGGAAAGCTCTCCCTTCTTCAGCGAGAACGCGACCTTGTCGAACTCGGGCACGGTCTCCCCCTTGCGGACGGTCAGCTTGCCGCCATTCTGCTTCGAGCCGGGATCGGTCGAGTACTTCTTCGCGAGCGCCGCGAAGTTCCCACCGTTTTGCAGCTGGCTGTGGATGTCGTCGGCGCGCGCCTTCTTCGCGACGAGGATGTGGCGCACGTCGCGAGAGGCGGCCACCTTGTAGTCCGACTTCTTCTTGTCGTAGTACGCCTCGACCTCGTCGTCGGTGACCTTCACGTCCGCGGTCACCTTCGCGTAGATCTTCTCCGAGAGGAGCTGGCTCTCGATCTCGCTCCGCACCTGGTCGACGGTCAGCCCCTGCGACTTCAGGTTCTTCTGGAACTCGGCCTCTTTCCCCTGGAAGTACTGCTGCTTGACCTGCTTCAGGCGGTCGTCGACCTCCTTGTCCGTCACCTCGACGTCGAGATCGTCGGCCTTCTGGCGGTACTGCTCCTGCTGGATGAGGTACTGGACGGCCTGGTTCTGCAGCGTCTTGTACTCGGGCGTGCCGACCTTCGGGAAGTCCCGCTTGTTCTGCTTGAAGGAGGTCTTCGCGCGGTTGAGCAGCGTGTCGAACTCGGCCTTCGTGATCTCCTCGCCGTCCACGACGGCGACCGCGCCGTCCGGGACGTTCTGGCTGTCGCCACCGCAACCGGCCAGGCCGAGCGTGAGCGACGCGAGCGCGATGATAATGAGGGCGAGCTTTCGCACAAGAAAAGCGCCTAGGCAGCCTGGCGCGCGTCGAGGATAGCATCGACCAGGCGGGTCGCCCCCGAGAATTCATCTGTTCTGAATGTGATTTCACGGTTTCCCGTGCTGTAGACGGCGGCTGCGATCCGGTTGCGAAGCTCCCGCAGCTCGCCGGAGCCGAGCACCATCGGCCCGACGACCGCGCGCCCACCCCGGTAGACGAGGTAGTCCGCACCGAGCCGGGCGAGCTTCAGCTTCGCGTCCTGGATCGCGAAGAGGTTCTCGACCGGCTGGGGCACCGGGCCGAAGCGGTCTTCGGTCGCCGCGTGCAGCTCGCGGAGCTCGTCGTCTGTCTCGGTCAGGGCCAGGCGGCGGTGGAGGTCGATCTTGAGCGCTTCGGAGCCGATGTACGCAGCCGGGACGTAGGCGTCGACGCGGGCGTCGACGCGCACCGGGCGCGCCGCGGTGCGCCGCTGCCCCGAGAGCTCGGCGACCGCCTCGTGCAGCAGCTCGACGTAGAGCTCGAACCCGACGGCGGCGACGTGCCCGGACTGCTCGGCGCCCAGCAGGTCGCCGGCGCCGCGGATCTCGAGGTCGCGCATCGCGATCGCGAAGCCGGCGCCGAGCTCGGTGTGGTCCGCGAGCGTCGCGAGCCGGGCGCGTGCCTCGGGCGTGAGCTCGTGCGCGTCGGGATAGAGCAGGTACGCGTACGCGGTCTGGTCGGAGCGGCCGACGCGACCGCGGATCTGGTACAGCTGCGCGAGCCCGAGGGTGTCGGCGCGCTCGACGATCAGGGTGTTCGCCTGCGGGATGTCGAGGCCGGACTCGATGATCGTCGTCGACACGAGCACGTCGGCGTCGCCTCGTAGGAACGCGTGCATCTTCTCCTCGAGCTCGCGCTCACGCATCTGCCCGTGTGCGACGAGGAAGCGCAGCTTCGGGCTGAGCTGCTGCAGTTTCGCTGCCGCCTCCTCGATCGTCTCGACGCGGTTGTGGAGGTAGAACGCCTGTCCTTCGCGTGCGACCTCGCGCTCGAG
This sequence comes from Actinomycetota bacterium, assembly GCA_013812235.1. Classification (GTDB taxonomy): domain Bacteria; phylum Actinomycetota; class Thermoleophilia; order Gaiellales; family Gaiellaceae; genus JACCTU01. The sequence continues at coordinate 5,999 of JACCTU010000050.1, forward strand.
CGCCGTCGTGATCAGCTCCTCCTCGTACTCCCCGACGTGCGTGCGGATCGGGCGGCGACCCTCGGGCGGCGTTTCGATGATCGAGATGTCGCGAAGTCCCGAGAGCGACATGTGCAGGGTGCGCGGGATGGGCGTCGCCGAGAGCGCGAGCACGTCGACCTCGAGCCGCAGCTGGCGAAGCAGCTCCTTCTGCGCGACGCCGAAGCGCTGCTCCTCGTCGAGGATCACGAGCCCGAGGTCCTTCGGGATCACGTCGCGCGAGAGCACCCGGTGCGTTCCGATCAGAACGTCGACTTTGCCAGCGGCAAAGTTGCCGAGAATGCGCTTCGTCTCCGCGCCCGATCGGAAGCGGGAAACCATCTCTACTTCGACGGGAAAATCCCGGTACCGATCGCGGAACGTGTTCCAGTGCTGCTCGGCGAGGATCGTCGTCGGCGCGAGCATCAGCGTCTGCTTGCCGTTGACGGCCACCGCGAACGCTGCGCGGATGGCGACCTCGGTCTTCCCGAAGCCGACGTCTCCGCAGACGAGCCGGTCCATCGGGTGCGGCGCCTCGAGGTCTTCTTTGACCGCCTCGATCGCACGCTGCTGGTCCTCCGTCTCGATGTACGGGAACTCGGCCTCGAGCCGTTCCAGCCACTCGTGGTCGAGCGAGTACGCGGAGCCGGGAGCCTGCTGCCGCTCGGCGTAGAGACGGATCAGGTCGCCTGCAAGCTCGTGCACGCCCTCCCGCGCGCGCGCCTTGAGCCGGTCCCACGCCTTGCCGCCGAGCTTGGAGAGCGCCGGCGCCTTCGCGTCGGCCCCGATGTAGCGCGAGACCTTGCCGATCTGCTCGTGCGGCACGTACAGCCGGTCGTCGCCGCGGAACGCGAGGAAGAGATAGTCACGCGTGACGCCCGCGATCGTCTTCGTCTCGAAGCCGAGCAGCTTGCCGACGCCGTGGTCCTCGTGGACGACGTAGTCGCTGGTGCGCAGGTCGGCGAACGACTGCAGCGCCCGCCCCCCCATCCGCCCTGCGCGCGGCGCGCGGCGGCGGAAGACCTGCGAGTCGGGGAGCAGGACGAGGCCGAGGTCGCGCCAGACGAAGCCACGGCGCGCCGGGGCGATCGCGAACACGAGCCCGGGCTCCGTGGGCAGCCCCTCTCCCTCCTCGAGCACGCGCGCCTCGATCCGCCGAAGCATGTTCTGCGTGCGGAGAGCCTCACCCCTGTGCGGGAACGCCACGACGACGCGGTTGCCGGCGCGGACGAGCCCCGAGAGCTCCTTCTCGGCCTCGGCGAGACCGCGCGCGGCGATCGCGGGCTTCTGGGCCTCGAACGAGAACGGCTGGCCCGAGGGCAGCGGGTCGAGCTCGCTTGTGCCCTTCAGGTCGAAGTCGTCGCGCCCGAACTCCTCGAGCCAGACACGCTTCACCTCGCCGAGCTCCCACACGAGGTCGGGCGCGCGCTCGAGGACGGGCACGAGATCCTCGGGAACGCCGGGAACCTCACCCTCCTCCTCGAGCAGCAGACTGTCGCCCGGGTCGAGCGCGTCGAGCCTGCGCTCGGCCGCCGGATAGACGACGGCGTCGTCGACCGGGTGGAGCGCGCGCTGCGTGAACGGCGAGAACGCGCGCACCTGCTCGATCTCGTCGCCGAAGAGCTCGACGCGAATCGGCTCGCGGCCGGTCGTCGGAAAGACGTCGATCAGGCCGCCGCGCACCGCGAACTGCCCGCGGTCGTCGACGCGCTCGACACGCTCGTAGCCCGCGAGCGCGAGCGTCTCCGCCAGGCCCTCGACGCCCGGCTCCGCGCCCACGACGATGCGGATCGGCTCAGGCCGCTGGTCCCGCGGGTGGATCCGTTCAGCGAGCGCCGCCGCGGAGACCCACACGAGCCCGCCCTCGGCGAGCACGTCGAGCGCGCGCGCCCGCTCGCCGACGAGATGCGGCGGGGGGGTGAGTCCCGACTCCCAGCGAACGCCGCGGCTCGGCAGGAACGCGACCCGCTCGGAGCCGAGATACCAGCCCGCTGCCTCGGCGAGGTCGCGCGCGTCGGCGTCCTCGGGCGCGAGCGCGACGAGCCCGCGCCCCAGTTCCTCGTAGAGCGCCGCGACGACGAGCGGCAGGGCGGAGTCGGAGACGCGCGCTCGCACGGGCAGCGCTTGAGCGAACTCGCGCAGGCGCTCGCTCCCCTCGACCTCGCGGAGGAGCGGGTGCAGCACAGGAAGCTCGAGCGTTGGACGGTCCATGACGAATGACGGGACACGCGTCCCGCCGGGTGCCATCGTAGCCCCGAGGCGGCTAGTGGAAGCGGCGCTGCGCGGGCTCGAGACCCTCGCGCGAGATCGTCTCGACTGCGTCGGCCGCGCGGGACACGATCGCCTCCGCGTCGTCGAGCGGCTCGAAGTTCGAGAGCACGTAGTCGGCGAGCGGGCGAGGGTCGCCGCGCTCGGGCCTGCCCACCCCGATGCGCAGCCGGAGGAAGTCCTGCGTGCCGAGTTGCTGCGCGATCGACCGGAGGCCGTTGTGGCCGGCGAGCCCGCCGCCGGCACGCGCCTGCAGTCGGCCGAGGTCGAGATCGCCCTCGTCGTGGACGATGAGCAGCTGCTCGGGCGGAACCTTGAAGAAGCGGACGGCCGGCGCGACCGACCGGCCGGACTCGTTCATGTACAGCTCCGGCTTCAAGAGCCCGAGTCGAAGGTCGCCGTCGCGAACCTCCGCTAGCTGACCGGAGAACTTGTTTTTGAAGCTGCCGCCGTGACGCCGTGCGAGCTCGTCCACGACCATCCAGCCGACGTTGTGCCGGTTCTGCGCGTGCTCGCGACCCGGGTTGCCGAGGCCGACGACGAGCAGGTCGAGCGACGAGAACGAGTCCTCGCGCTTGAGGAAGCGCACTTAGTGGCTCGCCCGGTCGTGGCGCCGAGGCTCTCGGTCGCGAGCAGCAAGCCAGGCAAGGACGCAGCGAGCGCGCGTACGTGAAACGTACGGGCGCGACTGAGGACGCGGCATGGCGCCGCTGATCGCGGGCGAGAGCCCGGCATACGCGGCCGGGTGAGCCACTTAGCCCTCGGTGCTGCCGGACTCGCCCGCGGCCTCGCCGCCGGCCGACTCGTCCGCTGCGCCCTCGGCCGCTTCGCCCTCTTCGCCCTCGGCGACCTCGCCCTCGGCCAGCTCGCCCTCGACCGGCTCGGGCTCGACCTCGACCGCCGGCGGGGAAACCGTCGCGAGCACGGTCCCCTCGGGGTCGTCGAGGAACTTGACGCCCTCAGGCGCGCTCAGGTCGGAGAGGCGAAGCGTGTCGTGCATCTGCATCCCGCTGACGTCGAGGTCGAGGTGCTCGGGGATCTCCATCGGCAGCGCTTCGACGTTGACGTCGCGCGAGATCTGCGAGAGCACGCCGCCCTCGCGGATCC
>JACCTU010000136.1 GCA_013812235.1 Actinomycetota bacterium
CCGCAGCTTGCGTCCGAGCAGGCCTTTCAGGGCGAACTTGATCACGCCGTCGTGATCGCATCGAGCGCAGTGAGGATCTCAGGCTGCGTCGAGCGGGGAAGCTCCATCACGATCTCGCCGTCCGCCAAAAACAACACGCGGTCGGCGATCGCTGCCGCACGAGGTTCGTGGGTCACCATCACCGTGGTCTGTCCGTACTCCTCGACCGAGTGCCGGAGGAGCTCGAGGATCTCGGTCCCCGTCTTCGAGTCGAGGTTGCCGGTCGGCTCGTCCGCGAACACGACCGTCGGCCGTGACACAAGCGCTCGAGCGATCGCGACACGCTGCTGCTGGCCGCCCGAGAGCTCCGAAGGCCGGTGAGTGCGGCGGTCAGCAAGTCCGACGTTGCGCAGGAGCGTTTCGAAGAACTCGTCGTCAGGCTTCTCGCCGGCGATCGAGAGCGGCAGGACGATGTTCTCCTCGGCGGTCAGCATGGGCAGAAGGTTGAAGAACTGAAAGACGAAACCGATGTGGCGTCTTCGGAGTCGGGTCAGGTCGCTGTCGCCGAGCGTTGCGATCGCCGTGCCGGCGATCGCAACGTCACCTGAGGTTGGCTTGTCGAGCCCGGCGAGGATGTGCATCAGCGTGGACTTGCCGGACCCGGATGGGCCCATGACGGCCGTCAGGTCTCCCTTCGGAATCTCCAGAGAGACACCGCGGAGCGCGTGAACCGCGGTCTCGCCTTCGCCGTACACGCGCGTCAGCTCGCGCGCGTTCACCACCGTGCCGTTCGAGCTCATGACCCCAAGCTACCTGTCGCCTGCAGCGAAGAATGCGGTTGCCGCGGCGACGTAGGTGAAGATCAGGAGAACGCCTTTCGGCCGGCTCGAGTGCCCGTCTGCGAGTAGCACCGCGGTGACGGCGGTCGAGCCGAAGAGCACTCCGATCTCGACCGGGCGGAACGAAAGCGCGAGCGGGTCGATCAGCCAGGAGAGCAGTGCGACGGCCGGGATCAGGAAGACGGCCACCTGTGTGCTCGAAGCGAGCGCGATCTCGGCCGCCAGCTTGATGTTGCCGCGCGCCGCAACGACGACCGCGCCGCCGTGCTCGGCCGCGTTGCCGACGATCGCGATGATCACTGCGGCGACGAAGAACTCCGAGAGCCCCACGGTCTCGGCGAAGGCGTCGACCGACCCGACGAGGATCTCGGCGATCAGCGCCGTCACGACGGTTGCGGCGCCCAGCACGAGGAGTGAGGTCCGGAACGACCACGCTTGCATCTCCGAGGGCTCGTCCGCGACGTGCATCAGCCGATGCCGGCGCAGGGAGTACCAGGTGACGCCGACGTAGATGACGAGCAGGACAGCGGAGGGGATCATCGAGAGCCTTGCGAGCGAGCTCCGCTCGGGGTCGCCGTCCCAGCCCGGGATCGCAGTGATCAGGAACAGGGCGGCCGCGACGCCGACGAGCCCGACCGACAGGAACGACGACGCGCGGTCGAGCGCGCCCCGGCCCCCGAAGAGGAGCGAGAAGCCGAGCACGAGCAACAGGTTCCCGACGACGCTGCCGGTGAGCGAGCCGCGAACGACCTCGAACAGCCCGTCCGAGACCGCGAACAGCGCGATGATCAACTCGGGCGCGTTTCCGAACGTCGCGTTCAGGAAGCCGCCGACGCCTGCGCCCGTGTGGTGCGCTGCGTGCTCGGTGGCCTCGCCGATCAGCCACGCGAGTGGGATCAAGCTGAGCGCGGCGAGCACGAAGTCGACGGTCGACCCCGGATGTGCGAGGAAGTGGATCGCGATCGTCAGCGGCGCGAGGCCGAGCGTTGCCGTGAGGATGCGCCGCGTCACGGCCCAGTACGTTACTGACGCGATGGTTGACGTCGTCCTCTTCGCCTGGGGCCACACGTTGGCGACCTGGGCTCTGGACGACGAGCCGCGCGAGGCGACGCGACGGCTCGGCTCGACGACCCACGCGCTCCTCGAGGCGCTCCGGAAGCGAGGGCTCTCACTCGGCGTCGTCTCGAACGCGTCCGACCCGCCCGCGCTCCTGCGCGGCGAGCTCGCGGAGTCAGGGATCGCGGAGCGGATCGACTACGCCGTCTTCTCCTCGGAGGTGGGGCGGCGCAAGCCCGGCGCCGAGATCTTCGAGCGCGCCCTCGAGGCACTCGGGGTCCGGGCGGAGGCCGCACTCTTCGTCGGCGACCGCCTCTACGAGGACGTGCGGGGCGCCTCAGAGCTCGGGATGACGACCGTCCAGGCCCTCTGGTTCCGTGCCGACGACCACCCCGACGGCGTCGAGCCGGACTACCAGGCGTTCACGCAGATGGACGTCCTGAACGTCGTCCGCCGGCTCAATGGTGAGTGAAGACTCACCAACACTTACTCCTGAGAAGCCGTTCTGTCAAGACTTGCGCAAGCCCCTCTTCGTGTCGACAATTCAGGCATGGCGTACGTCGAGCAGTCCGCCGCCACCCTCCCCCTGCGGCCCCAGGACGAGGTCGAGTGCCGGCGCTGCGAGGTGCACTGCGACAAGGTCGTGCACCCTTCGGCCTGCATCGCGAAGGCTTGC
>JACCTU010000159.1 GCA_013812235.1 Actinomycetota bacterium
CCCGCGGGAGCTCGCGCACCGCGGCGTGGAGGCGCTCTCACGCGTGTTTGCGTAGTCGGCGGAGGCGTCATCGGCAGCCTCTACGCCGCGCATCTCGCGCGGGTGACCGACGTTTCGGTCCTCTGCCAGCGCGAGCAGCACGCCGCGGCGCTGAACGAGCACGGCCTCCGCGTCTCGGGCCGGCACGAGTTCACCGCGGCTGTCCGGGCGGCGACCGCAGCCGCGGAACTCCCGGAGGCGGACCTCGCGATCGTCGCGACGAAGACGACCGAGCTCGACGCGGCCGCCTCGAGTCTCGCCGGTCACTGGCCCGGGGCGGCGATCATGACCGTCCAGAACGGCCTGGGGGCCGAGGACGCCGTCCGCCGCCACGGTGACTGGAGACTCGTCTCCGCCGTCACCTTCATGAGTGGGACGCGCCACGCGGACACTCACGTCGAGTACATCCTCGACACCGAGACGTGGCTTGGGCCCTACGGCGACACCCCCGACGTCCTGGTCGAGGAGATCGCGGCGCTGCTGGTCGAGTCCGGGCTGAAGGCGAGGGCGTTCGACGACCTTCGTCCCGCCCAGTGGTCGAAGCTGATCTTCAACTCGACCGTGAACTCGATCGCGGCGCTCACCTCCCTGCCTCACGACCCACACTTCGCGGAAGCCGACCGGATCGAGCACCTCGGCCACCTCGTGCGCGACCTCATGGACGAAGGCAAACAAGTGGCTGAGGCGGCCGGGATCGAGCTCCACGAAGACCCGTGGGAGATGAACGTGCTCGCGACGCAGCGCGGCAGCCGGCACTACCCGTCGATGCTCGAGGACGTCGAGGCGCGGAGGCCGACGGAGGTCGACCAGATAACCGGCGCGCTCGTCCGCGAGGCTGCGCGACTCGGAGTCCCGGTACCGCTCCAGACGGCGATGTATCGCCTCGTCAAGGCGCGCGAAGCGTCGTGGGCATCCGATTGACCCGGACAGTCCGTAGGGTCAGTATCTCGATGGATCGCTCGCCGGTCCGACCCAACCCGACGCGGGAGGAATACGAAATGCGCATGAGAGGTGCGAAAAGGTGGCGAGTCGCTGCGACGCTCCTCGTGGCGGCCGTGGCGTTTGCCGCGCTCGCCGCAGCGAGCAGCACCACATCAGCTGCCACGAAGCCGATCGTGATCGGCTGGGCGTACGACAGCAAGGGGAACATGGCGCCGTTCGACGGGCCGGCGCTGGCCGCAGCGCGCATTCACGTCCAACAGATCAACTCTCGCGGAGGGGTCAACGGCCGACGGATCCGTATCGACACCTGTGACACCAACAACAACGAGCCCACCCGCGCGAAGACCTGTGCGCGGAACCTCCTCGCGAAGGGTGCGGACATCATCTTCGTCACCTGCGACGTCGACTTCGCCACTCCGGTCGTGCAGGAGGCGATCAACCGCGGCAAGCTCGCGATCGCGCCGTGTATCGGGACGGATCAGATGGGCCCGAAGCGCTTCGGCCAAGCGAAGGGCCGTCTGGCCTTCAGCTTCGGCAACGTCGCGCAGGATGAGGGATCTGCGATGGCCGAGTACGCGATCCGGCGGGGCTGGCGGACGGCCGCCACGGGCACGAACACGCTCCTCGTCTACTTCAAGAACGTCGTCACCGCGTTCGAGAAGCGCTACACGCAGCTCGGTGGCCGCATCGTCGCCCGGGAGAGCTACCAGACGGGTGCGAACAACGTCCAGACCGCGGTCAACCGGCTGAACCAGCGCAGCGCAGCCGTGTACGTGACCTCGACGGCGTTCGGCGAGCTGCCGGCGTTCGTCTCCGGCTTCCGCTCGCTGGGAAACCAGACGCCGGTGCTGAACTCGTGGGCCGGCGACGGCACGTACTGGGTGACACAGACCCCGCAGATCACGAACTACTACGCGGTGACCTACGCGTCGATCTTCGGCGACGACCCGAACGCGGCGGTCCGACGGCTCGCGATCCAGGTGAAGGCAGGGACCGGCGGCTTCGTCGCCGGCCCGGCCGCGATCGACGGGGTCGTCACCGCGATCAAACGCGCGCGGGGATCCACGAATGGCTCGGCGCTTGCGACGCAACTCGAGCGCTTCAAGAAGGTGCCGACGATCTCCGGCAAGGTGAGCTTCTCGCGCTCGCTGCACACCGTGTTCGGACGTCAGTACCGGGTGATCCAGGTGCACAACAACCGTGGCCGAAGGGTCGGGTTGGTCACGGCCAAGGGCGTCCCGAAGATCTAGGCGGGTGAAGGGCGAGTCGACCCCCGCTACGAGGGCGGTGAGGAGGCCCGGGGACACCCTCCGGGCCTCCTCGGTCTCGCGGTCCTTTGAGGGCGTCCGGGCGCTGCAGGAGGTAACGCTGGAGTTGAGCCGGCACGAGATCGTGGGCCTGATCGGCCCGAACGGCGCGGGGAAGTCGACGCTCGTGAACGTCCTGACCGGGTTCGACTTCCCGACCGCGGGGTCGGTCGAGCTTGCGGGGCGACGGGTCACCCGCTGGAGTGCACATCGCCGCGCCAGGGCCGGGCTCGCCCGAACGTTCCAACACAGCCACTCGTTCCGTGACCTCTCGGTCCGGGAGAACGTCGAGGTGGCGGCACTCGGTGTCGGGGCGGGCGCTCGGCGCGCGAAGCTCCGCGCCGACGAGCTGCTCGAGTTACTCGGCCTCGAGGCGCAGGAGCAGGTCGCGGCGGGTGCGCTCGCCCATGGCTACGAGCGGCGACTCGGAGTCGCGCGCGCGCTGGCGACACGACCGCGGTTCGTGCTGATGGACGAGCCGGCGGCCGGGTTGCCGGAGGCGGAGGTGCCCGAGTTCGCCGCGGTCGTCGGCTCCGTTCGCGATCAGCACGATGCCGGCGTGCTCTTGATCGACCACAACATGGCGCTCGTGATGAGCGTGTGCGACCGCATCGTGGTGCTCGACCAGGGTCGGACGCTCGCCGATGGGACGCCCGCGGAGATCCGCGGCAACCTGGACGTCGCGGCGGCGTACCTCGGGGAGACCGCGGTCGTGGCGGAAGCGGATGGCTGAGCCCGCCCTCGCCGTCCGCGACCTCGAGGTGCACTACGGCTCCGTCCCGGCGGTCCGTGGGCTGACGCTCGAGGTCGGCAAGGGCGAGATCATCGGGCTGATCGGACCGAACGGCGCCGGCAAGTCGACGACGTTGCACGCGATCATGGGGGTCGTCCCCGCCAGGGCGGGGTCCGTCACGATCGAGGGGAAGTCCGTTCTCGGATCCTCGCCGGAGGCGATCGCGCGAAGCGGTGTAGCGCTCGTTCCCGAGGGACGTCGGATCTACGGCGACTTCACGGTCGAGGAGAACCTCCGGCTCGGGCTCGCGGCGCGGCGCGGCAACTCGCAGAAGGGCGCGCTCACTCGCGCCTACGAGCTGTTCCCGGTTCTTCGCGACTTCCGCCGCCGCCGCGCGGGAGTCCTCTCCGGCGGACAGCAGCAGCAGCTCGCCATCGCGCGAGCGCTGGTCGCGGAGCCCGACGTCTTGCTCCTCGACGAGC
>JACCTU010000190.1 GCA_013812235.1 Actinomycetota bacterium
CCTTTAGGGGTCTTCGCGCGTCGCGGATCCGCGGGAGCGGATTCGCGACTTGCGCAGCTAAGAGTCGGGATCGAGGGGGTGGATCAACCACAGAGGCTCGCCGGTCTGCGAGGCGTGCCGGCCCTGCGCCGTGATCTGACGCGTGTCCGGATACTCGACGACCTCGGGGCTCACCCGGTTGCTGACGACGAAGTACCGGACCGGCTCGCCGGATTTGTTCAGCTGCTCGTGGGCACCCGCCGGGCCGCTGGGGAAGTGGACGACCTCGCCCACCTCGAGCTCGCGCTCGCCCTCGGGCGTCCGAAGCGTCAGCCTCCCTCGAAGGGCGACCAGGATCTCCTCGGAGCCGTGGTGGAAGTGGTACGTGCTGCGCCCTCCGGGCGGGAGCTCGTAGACGCTCGCGCCGAGCACGTCGCCGCGAGGAAGCCGCGTCGACCTCGTGCCGCCCTCCCACTCGGTCTCGCCGAGGGACTCCCACTCGTCCGACCAGATGTTCGACACCTGGCGATCTTGACATGTCCGAGCACTTCGCTAAGGTGCCGCCCAGGTCGTCGCCGCCGAAGGCGCCGGCCGAGGCAATGGGGCCTCAGGACTTTTGCGTCCTGGGGCCTTTTTTCGTGGTCCGAAGCGACAGGAGGGACGGCATGGCGGAGCTCGAGACGAAGCACTTCCTCGCGAACGGCACGCAGCCGGATGCACGCGAGGCGCTGGAGTGGGCGAGCGAGACGCGCGCCCAGATGGTCGACCTGAAGTTCTGCGACCTGTTCGGCCGCTGGCAGCACATGACGCTGCCGGTCACGTCGTTCGACGAGTCGGCCTTCGACGAGGGCCTTGGCTTCGACGGCTCCTCGATCCGCGGCTGGCAGGGGATCAGCGAGTCGGACATGCTGCTGATGCCCGACCCGACGAGCGCGATCCTCGACCCGTTCACCGAGGCGCCGACGCTCTCGCTGCTCTGCGAGATCCGCGACCCGGTGACGGGCGACGCGTACGACCGGGACCCGCGCCTCGTCGCGAAGCGCGCCGAGGAGTACCTGCGCTCGACCGGAGTCGTGGACACCGCCTACATCGGGCCGGAGTGCGAGTTCTTCGTCTTCGACGAGGTCTCGTACGAGCTCGGCCCCAACGCGTCGCACTACTCGGTCGACTCGGCCGAGGGCTACTGGAACTCCGGCAAGCCGGGGCTCGGCAACACGATCCGCGAGAAGGAGGGCTATTTCCCACCCGCCCCGAACGACACGCTGCACGACCTGCGCACGCGCATGGTCCTCACGCTCGAGCGGCTCGGGATCGCGTGCGAGTTCCACCACCACGAGGTGGCGTCCGGCGGACAGTGCGAGATCGACCTGAAGTACTCCCCGCTCGTCCGGATGGCCGACCAGGTGATGACCTACAAGTACGTCGTCAAGAACGTCGCCCGCGCGGCCGGCAGGACGGTGACGTTCATGCCGAAGCCGATCTTCGGCGACAACGGCTCGGGCATGCACACGCACCAGTCCCTCTGGAAGGAGGGAACGCCGCTGATGGCCGACAAGTCGGGCTACGCCGGGCTCTCCCAGCTCGCGCGCGCCTACATCGGCGGTCTGCTCGCGCACGCCCCGGCGCTGCTCGCGTTCTGCGCCCCGACGACGAACTCGTACCGCCGGCTCGTGCCCGGCTACGAGGCTCCGGTCAACCTCGTCTACTCGCAGCGCAACCGCTCCGCGTGCATTCGGATCCCGATGTACTCCGACTCGCCGAAGGCGAAGCGGATCGAGTTCCGCTGCCCGGACGCCGCGGCGAATCCGTACCTCGCGTTCGCAGCGATGCTGATGGCGGGCCTCGACGGGATCGCGAAGGGGCTCGACGCCGGCGAGCCGGCCGACTGGGATCTCTTCGAGGAGGACCGCGGCGTCGCGCAGGTGCCCGGCTCGCTCGCGGAGGCGCTCGACGCGCTCGAGCGTGACCACGAGTTCCTGACGGCGGGTGGAGTGTTCAGTGACGAACTGATCCGGACGTGGATCGACTACAAGCGCGAGAACGAGGTCGACCCGGTGCGTCTCCGTCCGCACCCGGCCGAGTTCTCCCTCTATTTCGACTGCTAGCCGAACAAGGAGAGGAAGCCGTGATCAAAGTCGAAGCAGTTGTCATCCGCGAGCGCGTCGAGACGGTGATCGACGCGGTCGAGGAGGAGACGGGCCACGTGGGCGTCACGGTCGTCGAGGCGATCGGGCACGGACGCGAGCGGGGCATCACGCACGAGTACCGCGGACGCGTGTTCGAATCGCGCTTCCTGCCGAAGGCGCTGCTCACGTTCGTCGTGCCGGACGAGATCGGGGACGCCGTGGTGGCCGCCGCCGCCGATGCCGCGCGAAGCGGCAACGAGTCGGGCGACGGGCTCGTGTGGACGTCGCCTGTCGCGAACGTCACCCACAACCGGACGGGCAGCAGCCTGGAGGAGGTCGAGGTCGCATGACCCTCACCAACAAGGAACTCGTGATCGCGACGAGCACGATCTGGGTCGTCGTCGCGGCGATCCTCGTGATGTTCATGCAGGCCGGCTTCGCGTTCCTCGAGGCGGGGCTGACGCGAATGAAGAACGTCGGGCACGTCGCTGCCAAAAACGTCCTCGTACTGGGGATCGCCTCGATCGTCTACTACCTCGTCGGCTACGGCCTCGCGTTCGGCGACGGGGGCAACGCGATCGTCGGCGGCTCCGGGTTCTTCCCGTCCGTCGACGAACTGCTCGCGATCGGCACCTCTCCCTTCAGCTGGTTCGGGTCGATCCCCGCCGGCGCGGGTTACCTCTTCCAGGTCGTCTTCGCCGCAGTGGCGCTGGCAATCGTCTGGGGAGCGATGGCAGAGCGCACGAAGCTGTGGGTGTACTTCGCCTTCGGCGTCGTCTTCACGCTCATCTACTCGGTCGTCTCGCACTGGATCTGGCACCCGGACGGCTGGCTCTTCGCGCGTGGCATGCAAGACTTCGCCGGTTCGACCGTCGTGCACTACCAGGGCGCTCTGGCTGCGCTCGCCGGTGCGCTGCTACTCGGGCCGCGCATAGGGAAGTTCAGCGCCGACGGCAAGCCGAACGCGATCCCCGGCCACAACATGGCCTTCGTGACGCTCGGCGTGATCATCCTGTGGTTCGGGTGGTTCGGCTTCAACCCGGGCTCGACGCTCGGGGTCGTCACCGGTGACAAGCTCGGCTACTTCGCGTATGTCGCACTGACGACGAACGTCGCAGCCGCCGCGGGCGCGCTCGGCGCGGTGGCCGTGTCGTGGATCGTGATCAAGAAGCCCGACCTCTCGATGATGCTGAACGGTGTGATCGCCGCGCTCGTCGCGATCACCGCGGCGTCAGGCTTCGTCGCTCCGTGGGCGGCGATCGTGATCGGCGCAGTGGCCGGCTCGATCGCGGTTCTCGGCGTGCTCGGGGTCGAGCGGCTGCTGGTCGACGACCCGATCGGGGCAGTCTCGGTGCACGGCCTCGCCGGCGTCTGGGGCACGCTTGCGACGGGGATCTTCGCGGTGCCGGCGCTCGCCGACAACCTGGCGACCGGCTCTGGTGGGCTTTGGTACACCGGGAGCTTCCACCAGCTCGGCGTGCAGGCACTCGGCCTGCTCGCGGTGGGGATCTTCACCTTCAGCGCCTCGTTCGGTGCCCTCTGGACGATGAAAAAGACGTTCGGGATCCGCGTCGATCCGGAGGTCGAGACGGCCGGCCTCGACGTATCCGAGCACGGCATGTGGGGCTACCCCGAGTTCTACATCCCGGTCCCCGGCGGCTACGGCACGGAGAGCCACGGCCACCTGGGGCTCGCGCACGCGCGCAGCGCACCGGCGCACCCGCACCCGCAGGCCGAGCCGGCGCTCGAAGGGTCCTGATCGATGACCAGGGGAGGCGGCTCGCCCGCCTCCCCTGGTCTAGCCCGTGCTCTGCGCCGTCTCGGCCACGGCGGTCCGCGGCGCGACACGGACGAAGCGCGCCGCCAGCTCGTTCCACCGCGCGAGCACGTCTGCCGCACGCGGGGACCGCGTCGAGCGCTCGTGCCGCTCGACCAGCTCGCGGACGCCACGCAGCTCATCGACGGTGGCAGCCCGAAGCACGACGTCCTCGTTGCTGCGCCGCTCAAGACGTTCCGCGTCGAAGACGTACAGCTCGCCGCCGCTCATCCCCGCGCCGGCGTTCCGGCCGACCTCGCCGAGCACGACGACCGTGCCGCCGGTCATGTACTCGCACGCGTGGTCGCCGACGCCTTCGACCACGGCGCTCGCGCCCGAGTTGCGGACGGCGAAGCGCTCGCCCGCACGACCCGCGACGTACAGCTCGCCGCCCGTCGCGCCGTAGAGGACGGTGTTTCCGACGAGCACAGGGTTGCCCACGTCACCCGCCGGCGGCCGCACGACGATTCGCCCGCCCGACATGCTCTTGCCGACGTAGTCGTTTGCCTCGCCGTCGAGCGCAAGCCGCACGCCGTCGGTCAGAAACGCCCCGAAGCTCTGCCCCGCGCTGCCGGTGAAACCGACCCGGACCCGGCCGGGCGGAGCCGCGCCGCCGAATTGCGACGCGATCTCGCCGGCGAGTCGTGCGCCAACGGCGCGGTCGGAGTTACAGATCGGGTAGCGGAGGTCGAGGAGGCGCGCCTCCTCAAGCGCGGGCTTCGCCTCGTCGGCGAGCAGCTCGCCGAGCTCGCCACCCGGGGCGTGCAGCTGCTTCTCGCCCGTGTAGCCGCCGCCGGTGCCGAGGAGCTCCCCGACCGCGAGCGGGGCAGCCGCCCGGGGGCGCAGCAGGTGGCAGCGGCCGATCGCGTCCTCGAGCCCCCGAAGGCCGAGGCTCGCGAGGTGGCGCCGCACCTCTTCCGCGACGAAGCGGAGATACGCCTCGACGTGCTCCGGTGTCGCCGCGAACTTCGCGCGCAGCTCCGGCCGCTGCGTCGCGATCCCGACCGGACACGTGTCGAGGTGGCACGAGCGCACCAGGAGGCAGCCCTGCGCGAGCAGCACGGCGGTGCCGAAGGACACCTCGTCCGCACCGAGCAGCGCAGCGACGACGACGTCCCGGCCCGTTTTCAGCCCACCGTCGACGCGCAGTCGAACGCGGCCTCGCAAACCCTCGGCGACGAGGGTCCGCTGCGTCTCGGCGAGCCCGAGCTCCCACGGTGCGCCGGCGTTCTTGATCGAGGAGAGCGGGCTGGCGCCGGTGCCGCCGTCCCCCCCGGCGACATGCACCACGTCGGCGAGCGCCTTCACGACGCCGGCGGCGACGAGTCCGACACCGGCCTCGGAGACGAGCTTGACCGAGACGTCGGCGCGCGGGCTCACCTGCTTCAGGTCGAAGACGAGCTGCGCGAGGTCCTCGATCGAGTAGATGTCGTGATGCGGCGGCGGGGAGATCAGCTCGATGCCCGGCCGCGTGTGCCGCAGGCGCGCGATCTCGTCGCTGACCTTGTGCGCAGGCAGTTGGCCGCCCTCGCCCGGCTTCGACCCCTGCGCGATCTTGATCTGGAGCTCGTCGGCCGAGACCGCGTAGCGCGCGGTGACGCCGAAGCGCGCCGAGGCGATCTGCTTGATGCGGGAGTTACGCTCGTCGCCAAAGCGCTCGGGATCTTCGCCGCCTTCGCCGGAGTTCGAGCGGGCGCCGAGCCGGTTGAACGCGATCGCCACCGTCTCGTGGGCCTCGGCGGAGAGTGAGCCGTGCGACATGCCGCCGCTCGAGAACCGGCGCAGGATCGACTCCGCGGGCTCGACCTCCTCGAGCGGGACCGGCTCGGCGACGGGAACGAGCTCGAGCAGGTCGCGCAGCTCGAGCGGCTCGCGCTCGTTCACGAGCTGCGCAAACCGTTCGTAATCGTCCCAGCCCGTGCCGTTGACCGCCGCGCGGAGCTTGTGAGCCGCAACCCTCTGCAACGCGGCGACGACGTCCGGGTTCGACGCATGCCGCTCGCCTCTCGCCCGAAACTTGACGTACCCCGGGTTTTCGAGCTGCGGCGCCTCCGAGCGCGCCGTCTCGAACCGTGCGCGCGCGTCGCGCTCGAGCTCCGCGAACCCGACCGGCCCGGTCGTCGCGGGCGTGTGGGGGAAGCACTCGCGGAGCACGTCGTCCGCGAGGCCGATCGCCTCGAAGACCTCGGCGCCGCGGTACGAGTCGACGTCGGAGATGCCCATCTTCGCCATCACCTTGAGGACGCCGCCCTCGACCGCGCGGCGGAAACTCCGCTGCGCCTCGTCCGGCGTCGCGCCGCCGAGCTTGTCCGCGGCCCCAAGCTCGGCGACGGTCTCGAGCGCGAGCCGCGGGCAGACGGCGTCGGCGCCGTACCCGAGGAGACAGGCGAAGTGGTGCACCTCTCGCGGTTCGTCGCTCGCGACGACGAGCGAGGTCGAGGTGCGGAGCCCGGCTTCGACCAGGGAACGATGGACAGCGGCGACCGCAAGGAGCGCGGGGAGAGGAAGACGCCCCTCAGCGGTCGCCGCATCGTCGAGCAGCAGGGACTCCGCGCCGTCGCGCGCGGCGGCGACGGCGACGGAGGCGAGCCTGCTGCAAGCGGAAGCGAGGCTCTCGTCGCGAAACGTCGCGTCGAGAACCTTCGCGCGCAGCAAGGGAAGTGCCGACGGGTAGAGGAAAAAGCTTTCGAGCTCGAGGAGCTTCGCGCCTTCGGGACCCTCTGCGAGCAACGGCGCACGCGGGCCAACGAGCGTCTGCAGCGACATCACGCTTCGCTCCCGCAGGTGGTCGATCGGGGGGTTCGTCACCTGAGCAAAGCGCTGGCGGAAGAACGAGTAGACCGGTCGCGCCCGCCCGGCGAGCGGCGGCAACGCGGTGTCGTCGCCCATCGACGAGATCGACTCGTGGCCGTGCGAGGCAGCGGGCCTCAGCACGAGCGAGATGTCCTCGCGCGTGTAGCCGGAGAGAACGTGACGCGGACGAAGGTCGCCCGCGGGTGGGAGCACCGGCTCGCCCGCTGCAAGCTCGCGCCGCCCGACCGTGAGCCAGCGCAAATACGGGCGCCGCGCGGCCAGCCTGCGCTTGACGTCCGCGTCGAGCTCGACACCTCGCCCGGCTGCGTCCACCGCGATCATCTCTCCCGGACCGAGCTTGCCGCGGCGCACACGCGCGTCGTGCGGCAGCGGAATCGCGCCCGCCTCCGACGCGCACGCCACGAGGCCGTCGTCGGTGATCGCGTAGCGAAGCGGGCGCAGCCCGTTACGGTCGAGCGCGGCGCCGACCACGCGCCCATCGGTGAAGACGACGCCGGCCGGTCCGTCCCAGGGCTCGATCAACCCCGCGTGGTAACGGTGAAACGCGCGTATCTGTGGGTCGAGCTCGGAGTCGTTCTGCCACGCCGATGGCAGGAGCATCGCCATCGCGTGACGGACGTCGCGACCACCGCGGGTAAGCAGCTCGACGGCGTTGTCGAGCATCGCGGAGTCGGAGCCGGACTCGTCGAGCACCGGGGTGAGCAGCTCGTCTCCGAGCCGCGCCTCGCGCGCGCGCATCCACGCGATGTTGCCGCGAAGCGTGTTGATCTCGCCGTTGTGGCAGAGGAGCCGGAAAGGCTGCGCGCGCTCCCACGAGGGCGATGTGTTCGTCGAGAAGCGCTGGTGGAAGATCGCGAAGGGGACCTCGAGCGTCGGATCGCGCAGGTCCGCGTAGAACGCGTCGAGCTGGTCCGCCGCGCAGAGCGCCTTGTAGGTGACCGTGCGAAACGAGAGCGATGCGACGTACGCGCCCCGCACGCGCTCGGTCCGCCGGCGGGCGCGATACGCGCGCTCCTCGGCCTCGTCCGGGCCAAGGCAGAAAGGCCGAACCAGGACGAGCTGCTCGATCCGCGGCATCGTCGCGAGCGCAGCGTCGCCGAGCGCATCACGGTCGACCGGGACCTTCCGCCACCCGGCGATTCCGATTCCTTCCGCTTCACATGCGGCCTCGATGCCGGCCCGCGCGGCGTCGTCCCGGAGGAAGACCATCGCGAGCCCGCACCACGGACCCGGCACCAGCGCTGGGGCGATCGGCAGCAGCACGCCCGCGCCGTCCCCCGTCTTCCGGTCGGCGGCGACCGCGCCGCGGTGCCGCATCCGCCGCAGCCCCTCCAGCGCCCCGTCGAGGATCCCGCGTGACGGCCGCGCGTGCAGGTCCGCGACAAAGCCGATGCCACAGGAGTCGAGCTCGGTTCGGTGGGTCGGGTTGGCCACGTGCGCGCCCTTCAGCGGTGTCTGGAGAGGAGCTTCCCGCCTGTTGCGGACGACCTAGCCGGCGGGGCGGGAGGGTGAGCGCCGGCTAGCGCGTAAAGACGTTGGTAATCGACAGCGTCTTCGCGCGGCGTCCCATGAAGTCGCTCACCCTACTCCTCTGGCCAGACGGTGGCCAGCTATGAAACCGAGAACGTGACGGTGACCGACGCCTGGATCTCCTGCGTACCGGGTTCGACCGTCGCCTTGGCGTCCTCGCGAGCCGCAGCGAGGGGCATCGGCACGTTCCCGCCGCCCTCGACGGTGGAGCTCATCGCGCCGAGCGTGACGCCGGCCGCCTCGGCGAGGGCCTGCGCCCTGGCGCGCGCGTCCGCGTAGGCCGCCCGGAGCGCGTTCCGGTAGACCGCAGCCTGGTCGGAGCGGGTCAGCGACGGGCCGTACACCTGATTCGCCCCTGCCCCGACGGCCGCGTCGACAACAGGCCCGGCGCGGTCGAGGTTCCGCACCCGCACGGAAACGGAGCTGACCGCGATGTATCCGACGATCTGAACCCCGTCCTCGGAGGTGCGCGGCGAGAGCGAGATCTGCTCGGTCTGGATGTCGGCCTGAGCGATGCCTGCCGCGCGGAGCGCGGCGACGACGCGGCTCAGCTGCACATCCGCGGCCTCGAGCGCCTGGCTCGCGGTGCGCGATTGCGCCTGGACGCCGAACGAAAAGTGCGCCCGGTCGGGCACGGTCGTGACCGAGCCGATGCCGGACGCAGTGATCGAGCGAGGGGGGCCTTCGGGCTGCTGGCCCCTAGCCGGTTGCGGCTGGCCAACGCCGGCCAGCGCCGCCGCGACGAGGAGGAGCGCGACGGCGACGAGAACGCGTAGAGGTTTCATGGTCCTGGTACGCCGCCGTCGGCCCACTCCGTCACGTTGTCGTACCGTCCCGGGGCGTGCGGTACCGATTCGTCGACTGCCGGTGGGATCTGGCCGACCCGGCGCGGGGGTCCGAGCTCTACCGCGCCGGACACGTCCCCGGGGCGGCCTTCCTCGACGTCGACGCCGACCTGTCGGACCTCTCGGTGAAGGGCGCCGGCCGGCATCCGCTGCCGAGCGCCCGCGCATTCGCGGCCGCAGCTTCGCGGGCGGGGATCGAGGACGACGTCTTCGTCGTCGCGTACGGGAACATGGGCGGCGCCGAGCGCCTCTGGTGGCTCCTGCGCCACTTCGGCCACGCCGAGTGCGCCGTGCTCCTCGGAGGGATCGAGAGCTGGGGCGGCGCGCTTCGGGCCGGCGACGAGGAGGTCGAGCCGACGACGTTCGTGCCGCGCGAGCGGAGCGACGACACGATCGGCGCTGACGAGATCCTCGAGCGCAGGGACGAGCTCGTCGTCGTGGACGCGCGAGTGCCGTCGCGTTGGCGCGGCGAGGAGAACCCGATCGACAAGCTGCCGGGCCGGATCCCCGGCTCGCGAAACGCGCCGTGGAACGAGTCGTTGCCGGACCTGCCGGACGGCGAGATCGCCGTCTACTGCGGCTCGGGCGTGACCGCGAGCGCGGTCGTCCACCGGCTCTGGCTCGCCGGCCGGGACGCGCGACTCTACCCCGGCTCGTGGAGCCAGTGGGAGACGCTCGGCCTGCCGGTCGAACGCGACTGATCAGCCGAGCTACTTGTGGATCGTGATGCTTCCGCCGCCGAGAGCCATGGTCGGATCTGCGTTGTCGGGCGCACCGATCTTGTTGTCGTAGATCACGACACCGGTGACCTTGTCCCAGATCCTGATGCGGAACCTGTCTACGCCTCCGCCGCCGGGCTGCTGGCCGTCGATCGCGCTCAGCTGGAACGCATAGTCGCCGCTGCCGTTGATCGTGCCCGAGCCCTTGTACATCGCCTTCGCGCCGGCAATGACGAGCCACTCGTAGCTCGTGCTCTTGAAGTTGAGATCGCCGGCCTTGAACTGGAACTCGGTGTTCCCCGAGGGGGTCGTCGCGCCCTTTTGGTACGTGGAGACGAAGCCGAACGTCGCCTTACCGGTCGCCGTCGGATCGAGGGTGTAGGCACCGGGAGGCGAGTCGATCCAACCGCCTCCGGTCACGAAGCCGGCGGCCGGGTCGAAGATCACGACAAACTGGAAAGCGCAAGTCCCTGACGCGCCCTCGTCGTCCGTAACAGTCAGCGTCAACGTGTAGACGCCGGCCGAGGTGTACGTGTGGTTTGCGGTCGCGGTGCCGGAGCCGTTGGTCTCGACCACGGTCGCCGCGGACGACGTCCCATCGCCCCAGGCCATCGAAGCCGTGTGCGTGTCTTCGATGCCCGGGTCAGAGAAGGGCGCGGTCGCGGTCACGAGATTGCCGACCGGGACAGGAGCAAGTGGAGCGACGATCGGACCGCAGCTGGGCGGGAGGTTCCCGACCGTGACCTGGAACGTGTCGCTGTCCGACGCACCGACTGCATCCTCGACCCTCACGATGACGGTGTAGGTGCCGTCCTCCGCGTAGGTGTGACTCCGTGGCGGAAGCGCTCCCGGGGCCGTTTGGACGAACGTCTCAGGCAGCGACCCGTCGCCCCAGGTAACCCTGACTTCCCAGGGGCCGTTCCCGTTCGCATCGCTGAACGAGCCGAGGTTGAAGCTCTTGTTCTCGCCCTCGTCCGAGGTCTGGTCGGCCGCCGCCGTGACGACGGGCGGTGCGTTTGGCGTCGTCGTCGTCGTCGTCGGGCAGTAGCCGTAGTTCCCGCCGGCCCCCCCGCCGGGACAGTAGTAGTAGTACGCGGCCGAGGCCCCGCTGCTTTCGTCCGCGAGCGCGATGCTGGCGAGGGCGCCGGCAGCGAGGCAGACGAGCAGACCCGCCGTGAATCGTCCGTACCGCAGAACGTCTCGCCGCACCGTCACCTCTCCCTCGTTCCCCACGCAATGTCGGCCGGCCCGACGGCGGACAGCACGGCGAACGCGAGAACGCCGGGCGCGACCTGAGGCCAGCCGAGCCGCTCGGCCAGCCGCTGGATCCGGACAGCGACTCGCTCGACGACAGGGCGGCGCCAAAGCCACGGGCGTCCGCCTGACAGTGCCACTATCCGCATGTAACAGCCGCGGGCGGCCTGGAACAAGCGCCACTGGCCTCAGGGACGCCGCAGTGCGGTCATCGGCAAGAAGGTCGCCCACCGGGCGGAGCGCAGCGCTTCTGCAGCCGGTCGGCTGACGCAGGCCTAGGCGAAGCGGCGGCGCGCTTCCTCGAGCGCCCCCGGATGCGACCGGCGGCTCGAAGGTTCCCGCGCGAACGCTCGCGGCCACGCGCTCGTGCGCTTCTCGGAAGGGCACGCCCTCGCGGACGAGCTGCTCGGCCGCATCGGTCGCGAGGAGGAGCGGATCCGCGCACGCAGCCGCCAGGCGACCCCGATCGAAGGTGAGCTCGCCCATGAGCACCGCGAGCCCGTCGAGGCTCAGCCGCAGGTCACGCCTCGCCGCGAACACCGGCGGCTTGTCCTCCTGCAGGTCCCGGTTGTACGCCAGCGGCAGCCCCTTCACCGTGGCGAGCAGCCCGGCCAGGCGGCCGAGCGCCGCGCCGGCCTTGCCGCGCACGAGCTCAGCGACGTCGGGGTTCAGCTTCTGCGGCATCGCGGACGAGCCCGTCGCGGCGCGTTCGGGCAGACGCACGAACGCGAACTCGCTCGTCGACCAGAGCACGAGCTCTTCGCCGATCCGTGAGAGGTGCGATGCGAGCATCGCGCACGCGTAGAGGTAGTCGAGCGCGAAGTCGCGGTCAGCGACCGCGTCGAGCGAGTTCCGCATCGTCTCGCCTTCCGGCGCCGGGAGC
>JACCTU010000198.1 GCA_013812235.1 Actinomycetota bacterium
CGTCATAGCCCTGCGCTCTCGCCCAGGCGAGCGCCGACGCGACGTTGACGCACTCCACGTCCCCGTCGAAGCACGCGCCGGCGGCGACGGCGGCGCCGAGCAGCCCACGTCCCTTGAGCTCGCGAACTGTGTCGGACAGCGACACCGGAAGCGCACCGCCCGCGAGCTGGACGTACGCGACGCGAGACCCCTCTCCAAGGCCGGCGCAGACCGGCGCAAGCTGACTGTGAAGCGAGCAACACACAACCGGCATCCCCTCGAGCGACGAGGCGAGCTCGTCGGTCTCCTCCGCGTGGCGCCGCGCCGACTGCAGCGACGTGTAGGGGAGCTTCATCACGTGCGCGCCGGCGTCCGCCGACAGTCCCAGCCCGCGCGTGAGGTTCGCGTGCAGGACGTCGAACCCGCCCGATCCGAGGCCGAGCTCGCGGGCCTGCTCGTTCACGAGCACGTCGTCGTCGACCGCGACCGGCCCCGTCAGCCGCGGGTAGGCAAGGCACGGCGTGCCGTCGACCTCGAGCCGGACGAGCTCCTCGTGCTCTACGAGGATCGCCGTGACACGGCCGCGTCTAAGGCTCAACATCGCGCGCGGCGTCGATCAGCGCAAGCGTGACCTCGACCATCGCGTCGAGGTCGTCGACCGCGATGTGCTCGTCCGGCGTGTGGATCTCCGCCATCCCGTTCGCGAGGTTGAGGCACTGCAACCCTCGCTCGTTGAAAACGTTCGCGTCTGCGGCGCCGCCGGTCGTCTCGAATCGAACCTCATGCCCCGTTTGCTCGAACGCCGAGAGCGCAAGCCGAACGGGCAGGTCATCGCGCTTGAAGCGGTAGCCGCGATAGTCGTCTCTCAACTCGGTCTCGACGTCACACTCCGCGAGGCTCGCCGCGAAGGTCGCCACCTCGAGCATCTCCTCGACGACGTTCGCCAGCTTGCGTTCGTCGAGCGAGCGCGCTTCGGCGGTGAACGAGCACCACTCCGGGATGATGTTCGTCGCCGTGCCGCCCTCGATCGTCCCTACGTTCGCGGTCGTCTCGTCGTCGAGTCGGCCGAGGCGGAAGTCTGCGATCGCGCGCGCAGCTGCGGCGATCGCCGAACGGCCCTCCTCCGGGTACATCCCCGAGTGCGCGGCCTTGCCGTGAAAGCGCACGTCGAACTTGCGCGAGTACGGCGCGGCCATGATCAGCGTCCCGATCGGCGCAGCCATGTCGTAGACGTAGCCCACGCGCGACACGAGGCGCGACTCGTCGAACGCGGTCGCGCCGATGAGGCCCACCTCTTCCTTGGGCGTCAGCAGGAGCTCGATCCCCGCGTGCGGGCGGCCTTCCCGAACGACGCGCCGCACGGCCTCGACCATGGCGGCGACCGCCGCCTTGTTGTCGGCACCCAGGATCGTCCCCGCCGAATTCCGCACGACGCCGTCCTCGACGACGGGCTCGATCGGGCCCTGCGGGGGCACCGTGTCGAGGTGCGCGCAGAAGAAGAGCGGCGTCCCGCCGCCGTTCGTCGCCGGCAGGGCTGCGTAGAGGTTCCCGATCTCCGAGCCGGTCTCCGAGCCGCTCGCGTCCTCGTCCACTTCGAGACCGAGCTCGCGAAGCTCCGCGGTCACCCGGTCGGCGACCGCACGCTCGCTCCCGGGTGGCGACGGGATCGCCGCCAGCTCGAGAAACAGCCTCAAAGCTTGGGAAGTCTGCACGTTCCTGGTAGGTTTCTTACTTGAAAATGACGGTAGACGCGCGCATCCCCACGGCGGCCGAGCCGCTGATCCAGGCGAGTCTACTCGGGGAGGCCGTGGACCCCGGCCCCGTCGCGATCTTCGTCGCCGACGAGCAGATGCGTTACGTCGCGGTCAACGCGTACGCCGCAGAGCTCCTCGGCTACACGCGCGCCGAGTTGCTCGAGCTGCGCGTCACCGACGTCGCCCGCACGCCCGAGGCCCCAGAGCAGTTCGACGAGATGATCAACGCGCGCGAGCGGTCCGGCATCACCCTGCTGACGCGCAAGGACGGAAGCGTGTTCCAGCTCGGCTACCGCGCGCGCGAGACGACCGTCGCGGGAATGCCGCTGTACGTGTCCGTCGGCTGGCCGATCTAGCTCGCCACTGACAGCCCGAGCTCGAGCCGCTCGCGCGAGCGGTCGAGCGCGGCGCCGACGAAGTCGCGGAAGAGCGGCGCTGGGCGCGTCGGCCGTGACTTGAACTCCGGGTGGAACTGGCTCGCCACGAACCACGGGTGGTCGGGCAGCTCGACGATCTCGACGAGGCGCCCTTCCTGGAACGTGCCCGAGACGACGAGGCCGCCCTCGATGAGCCGCGGGCGGTACTGGTTGTTGACCTCGTAGCGGTGCCGGTGGCGCTCGTGGACCACGGGCTCACCGTACGCCTCGCGTGCGCGGGTGCCGTCCGCGAGCTCGACCGCCTGAGCGCCGAGCCGCATCGTCCCGCCGAGGTCCTCGACCTCCTTCTGCTCGGGGAGCAGGTCGATCACCGAGTGCGGCGTCTCCGGGTCCATCTCCGTCGAGTTCGCGCCGTCCAGCCCGAGCACGTGCCGTGAGAACTCGCTGACCGCCACGTGCATGCCGAGGCAGATGCCGAGGTACGGGATCCCGCGCTCGCGCGCGACGCGGCAGGCGAGGATCTTGCCTTCCCAGCCGCGCGAGCCGAAGCCTCCCGGCACGAGCACCCCGTCGACCTCGTCGAGCGACGCGACGGCCTCCTCGTACGACATGTGCTCCGCGTCGACCCACCGGACGTTCACCCGCACGCCGTGGTGCACGCCCGCGTGCTTCAGCGCCTCGTGCACCGACAGGTACGCGTCGTGCAGCTTCACGTACTTGCCGACGAGCGCGATCGTTACCGTGCCTTCCTGTGCCCCGATGCGCTCCTCGAGCTCGAGCCACTCGCCGAGCTCGGCGGGCGGCACCTCGAGCCCCAGACGGGCCGCGACGAGCTCGTCGAGTCCCTCGGCTTGCAGGGCCTGAGGGACGAGGTAGACGTCGCGGACGTCGGGGTTCGCGATCACGGCGTCGGGCTCGACGTCGGCGAAGAGCGCGATCTTGTCGCGGATGTCCTCGGAAACCTCTTCGCGCGAGCGGCACACGATCACGTCGGGGTGGATACCGATGCGGCGCAGCTCGTTCACGGAGTGCTGCGTCGGCTTCGTCTTCAGCTCGCCGGCGGCGTCGATGAACGGCACGAGCGTCACGTGGACGTAGCAGACGTTCTCGACGCCGGCCTCGCGCCGGAACTGTCGAATCGCCTCGAGGAACGGCAGCGACTCGATGTCGCCGACGGTCCCGCCGATCTCCGAGATCACGACGTCGACAGGCTCGGTCTCGGCGATCCGCTTGATCCGCGACTTGATCTCGTTCGTGATGTGCGGGATCACCTGGACGGTTGCGCCGAGGAACTCGCCCTTACGCTCCTTGCGGAGCACGGCGTCCCAGATCCCGCCCGCGGTGTGCGACGAGTTGCGCGAGAGGTTCTCGTCGACGAAGCGCTCGTAGTGGCCGATGTCGAGGTCGGTCTCCGCGCCGTCCTCGGTCACGAACACCTCGCCGTGCTGGAACGGCGACATCGTGCCGGGATCCACGTTCAGGTACGGGTCGAACTTCTGCGCCTGAATGCTCAGACCGCGCGCTTTCAGCAGCCGTCCGAGCGACGCGGCGACGATCCCCTTGCCGAGGCCGGAGACGACGCCGCCCGTGACGAAGACGTACTTCGTCGGGCGCGTGGACACCTAGGCCTGCCGCCCGAGTGCGTCGAGCTCGCGCAGGACCGGGGTCCGCTCGATCAGCTCACCGAGGGAACGACGCTCTCCGAGGAGGGTGAGGCCTGCAAGGGCGCCGATCGCGAACCACCGGCCTCGTTCCGTGAGGCGACTCACGGAATACAAGCCTAGCATCGACCCCAGCGCGTTAGACCCCGCATCCCCGAGCATGCCCATCTCGCGGAGATCGTAGGCCAGCAGCAGGACGGCGGTCCCGAGCGGCGCACCGGTCGCCGTAGCGCCGACGAGGTAGGCCTTGAGCGCTCGCCCCGGCCTCGTGTCGAGCTGGTTGAAGGTGTTCGCGGCGAGCCCGACGAGAAGTGCGCCGGACAGCTTCCTCGTCGCGAGGAGGCCCACGAGCGGGATCCCGACGAGCTTGAGCACGCCCGTCGTCTTCCCGGCGCCGAGGTGGGCGCGGAACCCGCGCTCTGGTCCGCTCCAGAGGTCGTCGGCCAGTCCGATCGCGGCGACCGCGGCCACCGCGGGGCCACCTCGGACGCCCACCACCCAGCCGACGAGCGGCAACCGGCGACCACGGAAGTTGACGGCGAGCGGCCCGCAGCCGAGCGCCACGTCGAGCAGCTGCTGCGCACGGTGCAGGAAACCACTCGCGTCGCGGCCCGTCGCACGATGCTCGAGCTCGAGCTCGACCTCCTCGACGCGGAGGCCGGCGCGCTCCGCGTCGATCGTCATCCGCGTCTCGCACCCGAACCCCGGCGCGAGCGGGAACACCGCGGCACGAGCCCGCGGCGAGAGCGCGCGCTGTCCCGAGAGCGGCTCGACCGCCTCGAAGCCCGACAGCAGCCGGATCAGCATGCGCGCGACGCCCTTGGCCAGGCCGAACCCGCCACCCACGCGCCCGCGGAAGATCGCGACGTTGACGTCGGCGTCGCCAGCGAGCAGCGGGCGCAGATCG
>JACCTU010000202.1 GCA_013812235.1 Actinomycetota bacterium
ACCGTGAGCTCCGCGCGCAGGCGGCCGCGGGGGTCCTGGTTCCGGTCGTTGTCGCAGCCTCG
This sequence comes from Actinomycetota bacterium, assembly GCA_013812235.1. Taxonomy (GTDB): domain Bacteria; phylum Actinomycetota; class Thermoleophilia; order Gaiellales; family Gaiellaceae; genus JACCTU01. Next base: position 63 of record JACCTU010000202.1, read on the forward strand.
CTCGGTGCGACGCTCGACGTCGGCGGCAGGCCGCTCCTGGCGTTCGCGGTCGGCCTGTCGATCACCGCGGCCGCCCTGCTCCCCGCGGCGGCCGTCGGGCTCGGGCGCGACGGCGTCTGGCTCTTCGACACGTCACCTCGGCCTGCGCGCGTCCTTGCGGGTTCCATCGCGCTCGGCGGGATAGGCGCATCGCTTGCGGTCGTGGCTACCGCCGCGCTCTTCGCCGCGCCGTTTGCGCGCGGCGACCCGTCGGCGTACCTCGAGCTGGAAGGTGCAGCCGCGTTCGTCCTCGGCTGCGCCGCGTTCGGTGGTGCTGCCGTGCCGTGGCGGGCGGATCGGCTGCTGCAGCAACTGGCGTCGTACGGCAGTGTGATCGCGGTCGTCGTCTGCGGTTGGCTCGCCGTTGGGAGGCTCGACGGCGCGGCGGGGCTCGACGGGACCGCGTTCACTTTGGTCGCGGGGAACCTCGTGCTCGCACTCGGAGTCGTGTCCTCGGGAGCGATCGCCAGGTGATCTCGGCGCACGATCGCATCGCGCTGCCGACGTGCGTCGAACGGCGCGAGGACGGTGTGTACGACCACGTCCGCGGTGTCACGCTCCCGCTCAACACGACGGGTGCCGTGATCGTCGACGCGTCGACGCCCGCAGCGGCCTCGCGCGCACTTCGGCTCGGCTTCGCGGTCGACGAAAAGCGCGCACTCGCCGACGCGATCGGCTTCTGTGCAGAGTTGAACGAGCGGCTGCTGCTCAACGTCTCGCCCGTGAGAGGCGCGACCGCGTTCACGCTGCGCTGGGTTGCGCACCTGCCGTTCATGCTTCCGGCCCGAACGCTCCCGCGCGTCCCGGCGCGTCGTCGTCACGTCGACACGAGCTCACCGCGCACGATCCTGGTCACGGGCGTCCGCGCGACGCTGCCGTTCGCGCTGCTCGCGGCGGTCGGCACTTTTGTCGTCGCCTCGCTCGTCCTCGGCGGTCTCGGTGCCGCGTCGGCATCGACGACACTCGCGCTCGCCGCCGCGGTCGGCGGCGGCGTGGTTCTTCACGAGCTCGGCCACCTTGTGCTGCTGCGCGGAGTACCGACGTGCGCGGTCACCCGCGGGGCAAGGCTCTGGCTCCTGCACCGAGCAGTCGACCGGCGACGCGAAGCGGTCGTCGCAGCCGCAGGCCCGACGGCCGCCCTGGCGATCGCCGCCTTTCTGCTCGCGCTGCCCGGCCTGTCGGCGACCGTCGCCGGGCTCGCCCTCTCGCTGCACGCGCTCGGGTTCACAGTGCTGACCGCGGACGGGAGGACCCTGTGCGCGCGACGTTGATCGCCTTCGCGCTCGGTGCTGCCGCCACGGCGCTGCTCGCGGTCGCTGTCGCGCTCGGCCTCGCGGCGCTGGCCGACGCCGCGGGACGCGAGACCTTCACGGTCGGGCTCGGCGGGATCGAGCTCGTGGCCTTCGAGCGCACGGCTCGCGGGACTGCGACGACGTTCGGGCCCGCGCTGGCGGTGCTGCCTCTCCTGGGCGGCGCCCTGAACGCCGCCGGGGCCTCGCTCGTGCGCCGCCGCACGGGGAGGTCGGCGTGAGCGTCGTTCGCGTACACTCGCCGCATGGGCACCGCCGCGTGGGAGCTCATCTTCATGATGCTCGTGCTGAAGCTGCCGATCGTCTATCTCATCGGCGTGGTCTGGTGGGCGATTCGTTCGTCACCCGACCCCTACGCCCCCGCGGAGCTCGTCCCGGCGGTCTCAGACTCGCCGCACGATCCGGCGGCGCCCTGCAACTGGCGCGTCCGCCGCCGGCCGATCCGCCCGCGCCCTCGCGTCGCGACCCGAGGGGCACGGCGTTGAGCGTCTCCGAGCTCGAGGGGCGCGGTCCCGCCGAGACTCTCGCGGGCTACATGTCGGCCGCAGCGATCTTCCTCGCCGCAGCCGCGCTTGCGTTTCGCCCGCTGGTGCTCGCCCTGGCCGCGCTCGTGCTCAGCCTGACCGCGACCGCCATCGGCGGGCGCTGGGGCAGGCTGCACGCGATCGCGGTGGGCGCGGCGACCGTCGGCTTCATCCTCGGCATGTCGATCGCCGTGGTGACGAGCCGCCCCCTCTTCTGAGGCTGGTGCTACAACAAGAGGTGTGAGCGCGTTCGACGTCGACGGACTGAACGCCGGCTACGCACGGGCGCTCCTCGACGAGTACCTCGAGAATCCCGAGGCGGTCCCGTCGGAGTGGCGGCGCCTGTTCGAGAGCGGCGACAGCGAGCTCGTGGCGACCCATCCCGGGTTGGTGAAGCTCCTCGAGACTCTGCGGACCGACGGGAACGGTGCCTCAGCCGGAACGGCCCCGCCGGAAGCGGCAACGGCCGCAGCGGAACCCGCCGACGACCTGCTCCTCGGCGGCGTCGCCGCGGCGATGGCGCTCGTCAAGGCGCACCGCATGCACGGCCATCTCGCCGCAAAGCTCGACCCGCTCGGCTCGGAGCCAGTCGGCGACCCCGCCCTGGAGCCCGAGCGCCTTGAGCCGCCGCTGACTCCCGAGCTGCAGGCGCGCATCCCGGCGCGGTTCCTGCGCCTCTACGTCCCGGGCGAGACGCTCGCCGACGCCCTGCCCGCATTGCGCGAGACCTACTGCGGGACGATCGCCTACGAGATCGAGCACATCTCCGACCACGAGGAGCGCGTCTGGTTGCTGCAGGCGATCGAGTCGGGCCGCTATCGGCAGCCGCTCTCCCCTGAGGAGAAGCGCAGCCTGCTCGAGCGCCTCACCGACGTCCAGGTCTTCGAGCGCTACCTTCAGCGCGCGTTCCTCGGGCAGAAGCAGTTCTCGATCGAGGGCCTCGACTCGCTCGTGCCGCTGCTCGACGAGACCGTCGAGCTCGCCGCGGAGAGCGGCACGCACCGGATCGTGCTCGGCATGGCGCATCGAGGGCGGCTCAACGTGATCGTGCATACGCTCGGCCGCCCGTACGAATACGTGCTCGTCGAGTTCGAAGGCGAGCGGACGATCGACGCGGTCGTCTCCGATCCGGAAGGCGGCACCGGCGACGTGAAGTACCACCTCGGCGCCGAAGCGACGCGCTCGACTCGCTCGGGCGAGATCCAGCTCACGCTCGCGTCGAACCCGAGCCACCTCGAGGCGGTCGATCCGGTCGTCGAGGGGATGACGCGCGCGGAGCAGACCGACCGGGGCACCCGGAAGGGTCTCGCCGACCCGATCGTCGGACTCCCTGTTCTGATCCACGGCGACGCCGCGTTCCCCGCGCAGGGCGTCGTCGCCGAGACGCTCAACCTCCAGGCGCTGCGCGGCTACTCGACCGGCGGCACGCTGCACGTGATCGCGAACAACCAGGTCGGCTTCACGACCGACCCCGGCGATGCACGCTCGACCCGCCACTCGAGCGACCTCGCGAAGGGCTTCGACGTGCCGATCATCCACGTCAACGCCGACGACCCGGAGGCGGCGCTCTCGGCGGCGCGTCTCGCAACGGCCTTCCGCCGTCGCTTTTGCCACGACGTGGTGATCGACCTCGTCGGCTACCGGCGACACGGCCACAACGAACAAGACGAAGCGGCGTACACGCAGCCGTTGATGGCACAGCTGATCGCGCGTCATCCGCCCGCGCGCGAGCTGTACGCGAAGCAGCTCGTCGAGGAGGGCATCCTGACGGAGGACGAGGTGCAGCAGCTGGTCGCGTCGGCGGAGGCGAAGCTGAAGGCGGCCCACGAGCGCCTGCGCGAGGCGATCGGCAAACCGGCTCCCGAAGGCGACGGGCGGATCCCGCGTTCGAGCACCGCTCCCGTGATCACCGCGGTCGGCGCCGACCGGCTTCGCGAGCTGAACAACGAGCTCCTGACGGTGCCTGAGGACTTCACCGTGCACCCCAAGCTGATAAAGCAGCTGCTGCGCCGCGGGGAGGGACTCGGGGCAGGCGGTATCGACTGGGGGCACGCCGAGGCGCTCGCCTTCGCCTCGCTGCTCGTCGAGGGCATCCCGATCAGGCTGTCCGGTCAGGACACCGAGCGCGGGACGTTCTCACATCGCCACATCGTCCTGCACGACGCCGAGAACGGCGGCGTCTTCGCGCCGATCCAGCACCTACGCGACGGCAGTGCGTCCTTCGAAGTGTTCAACTCGCCGCTCTCCGAATACGCGGCGGTCGGCTTCGAGTACGGCTACTCGGTCGCCGCGCCGGAGGTGCTCGTGCTCTGGGAGGCGCAGTTCGGGGACTTCGTCAACGGCGCCCAGATCGCGATCGATCAGTTCATCGTGGCCGGCCTCTCGAAGTGGGCGCAGACATCCCGGCTGACGCTGCTGCTGCCGCACGGGTACGAGGGGAACGGCCCCGAGCACTCGAGCGCACGCCTCGAGCGGTTCCTGCAGCTCGCCGCACAGGAGAACATCCGGATCGTCAACCCGACGACGGCCGCGCAGTCGTTCCACCTGCTCCGCCGCCAGGCACTCGACCCATCGGCTCGGCCGCTCGTCGTGATGACGCCGAAAGGTCTCTTGCGCCTCCGCGCGGCGATGAGCTCGCTCGAGGAGCTGTGCGAAGGCGCGTTCGGTCCGGTGATCGACGATGCGGAAGCCGACCACGCAGCGGCGCGCCGGCTCGTCCTCTGCACCGGCAAGCTCTACTACGACGTCGTCGGCCACGAGGCACGCGCTGCTGCTAGCGACGTCGCGGTCGCGCGCATCGAGCAGCTCTACCCGTTCCCCGCCGATGAGGCCGCCGAGCTGGTGCGCGGCTACAACGCGCTGGAGGAGATCGTCTGGGCGCAGGAGGAGCCGCAGAACATGGGTGCCTGGCGCGCGATCCGCCATCGCCTCGAGGACGCGGCCTCGGTCGCCGGCGTGCCGGTGCGCTTCGTGGGGCGCCCGTGGCGCGCGAGTCCGAGCGAGGGCTATCCGACCGCGCACCTGGGCGCGCAGGACCGGATCGTCCGCGAAGCGCTCGACGCGTCGAGCTAGCTAAAGACGGGGCGGTCGGCTGCGCCAGTACGCGAGCGCCGCGGCGGCGGCCCGCGGCGCCTGCTTCCGCGTCGCGTTCATGATCTGCCGCCGCTGCTGGGGCGGCAGGCGCCGCCAGACCTCGAGCGCGGTGAGCGCGAGGCCGATCGGACCCGGGGGGCGAAGGCGTGGCACCCGAACATCCTCGCACGCGGGCGAGGTTCCGAAACCGCTACTCGGCGACGAGGAGACGCGGGCTGCGATCTCGGGCGGCTCCGACCCCAGCTCGGCGAGGTGGCGCTCGTCCGTCTGCGGCCGGATCGGCGGAACCGGTACGCGGGTGACCAGCGGCCAGGTAGGGCGGTTCGGCGCCGGGTGGGGCGTGCGGAGACCGGGCCGGCTCGGTCGTCCAGCGGCCGGGGGCTCGGCCCGCTCGAGGGGCGCGGTGCTCGACTCGGGCCTGCCGGGGGCGGGGAAGACCGAGACCGTTGTCTCCCGGGTCGCTGCGGGCATCTGAGCGCTTCCTCGGGCGCCGCCGGCCCCTCCAAAATGCCCGGCGGCACGAGGAGGCTGCCGCGAGCCCACCGGTCGCCGCCGCGACCACCGCCGCTTTCGCAACGATGACCCTCATGTTTCCACTCCGTCCAGCCGAAATCACCCGAATGAGGTATCGGTACCCCGAGGCGCGGGCTTGACCCGGTTCAGCGCCCGCAGCTTCAAGTTCAAGCTCGTCCTCTACTTCGGCCTGCTCTCGCTCCTTCCGGCGGCCGCCGCCTTCTGGGGCTTCACCTCGGTGGCGAAGCAGAGCGAGGTGCGGCGTGTCGACGCGCGCCTCCAGTCGGGGCTTCGCGCCGCCGTCACCGCCTACGGCGAGGACCTCGAGCTCGCCACGCGCGAGGCTTCCGCGCTCGCGAACGACCCCGCCTTGCAGCGCGCTCTCGCCCGCGGCGACGCGAGGGCGGCGCAGGGACTGCTCAGCTCCACTCGCCACGTCAGGGTCGAGTCGGCCGACTTCCAGGTCGGCGTCCGTCCGCAGCTCGCCGCCGAGCGCCGCGTGCGCGTCGTCGGCCCGACCGCGTTGCTCGGTTACGTGATCGCATCGGTGCCGTTCGACCAGGAGCTGCTCCGCAAGGCGAAGGAGCGGTCGGGTCTCGGCGAGAACGAGCAGTTCGTCGTCGTGCATCGAGGGAGGCTCGTCCTCGGCGCCGGGTGGACGCAGGCCCCACTCGACGTCCCCGCCGACCGGCCGATTACCGTCTCGATCGACGGCAGGCGCCAGCGTGTCCTCGTCGCGGCGACGCGCGGACACACCGGCGAACCGACGCTCGGCGTCATCGCTCCGCAGGCTGCGATCGACGCGGCGGCGATGGGCATCCAGCAGCGGCTGCTACTGGGGTTGCTCGCGGCGCTCCTGCTGGTCGCGCTCGTCGCCTACGTCGAGGGACGCTCGGTGGTGCGAACGGTGTCGAGCATCGCTAACGCCGCGAACGCGATCGCGCGTGGGAAGTACGACGAGCGAGTTCCGGTTCGCGGCCGCGACGAGCTCGCGAGGCTCGGCAACGCGTTCAACCAGATGGCCGACCAGCTGCAGTTCCGCCTCGAGGAGGTCGAGTCCGAGCGACACCGCCTTCGCGAGGCGGTTTCCCGTTTCGGCGATGCGCTCGCCGCGACGCACGACACCGACCAACTGCTGCGCGCGATCGTCGAGACCGCGGTCGAGGCGACCGGTGCGACGGGCGGGATGTTGATCGGCGTCGACGGCGAGGTCGTCGAGGTCGGCACCCCGGGGGTCGGGGCCGATCAGCTCGAACTTCCCCTGCGGGCGAGCAAGAGCACGTTCGGCACGCTCTTCCTGTTCGGCCGGCACTTCGACGACGAGTCGCGCCTGACGGCCGCGTCGCTCGTCAGCCAGTCAGTGATTGCGCTCGACAACGCGAAGCTGCACCGGATCGTCGAGCGGCAAGCTCTGGTGGACGGCTTGACCGGCCTGGCGAACCGCCGCCAGGCAGAAGACGCGCTCGCGGCCGAGCTCTCGCGCGCGGCCCGCTTCGGCGGGCCTCTCTCGGTCGTGATCGGAGACCTCGACGACTTCAAGGCGGTGAACGATGCGCACGGGCACGGCGTCGGAGACACGGTGCTCCGCGAGTTCGCCCACCTGCTCGAGCGCTCCGTCCGCGACGTCGACGTCGCCTCCAGGTGGGGCGGCGAGGAGTTCCTGCTCGTCCTGCCCGGCACCGACGCCGAGGGCGCCGTCCAGCTCGCCCAGCGGATCCGCGACTACGTCGAAAACCGGACGCTTCTGACCCCCGAAGGTGCTTCAGTCAAGGTCACGGCCAGCTTCGGGGTCGCCGAAGCCCAAGGGGAGAGCCAGCCGGCGGAGCTCGTCGCAGCCGCCGACGCGGCCCTCTACGAGGCCAAACGCCGTGGAAAGAACCGGGTCGGGCAGGCCCCGGCCGCCGTCGAACGTCCGTAATCTGCGCTAACCTCCCGCCCCAGGTTTCGTCAGACTTCACCGTGGCCTTACAATCGGCCGCCAGCCCCGCCCCCGACTCCGGAGAAACCATGCCCGTAGAGACCCCGTCGTTGTTCGCACAGGTCATCCAGGAGCATCTGGAGCTTCGCGACCGCAACTCGCAGCTCGAGAACCAGATGCCGATCGACCAGTACTTGTCCCAGGATCCGTTCGAGAACCACCCGCTATTCAAGACCGAGAAGCAGGCGCGGCTCGAAGACACCATGGAGGGCATCGAGTCCCCCGAGGTCGTCGCGGTCGCAAGCCCGCTCGGTTGGCCCGGCGAGGACGCTGCCGTCGGCGAGGAGACCGAAGAGGGTCTCTGGAGCCGGTCGCGCGACTTCGACTGGGGCGACTGAACTACCCGAGCACGACGCGTTTTCGTCACCCCGACCGGGGTAGACGCTGGTTCACCACGATCGAGAGGGGTTGATCACGCATGAAGATCTTCAGGCTCGCAGCACTCGGGGCGGCGCTGGTGTACCTGTCCAACGCGGCGCGTCGCGCCAAGTTGCGCGACCGCGTGCTGGAGCTCATCAGCGGGAGTCGCGCGACCGTCGACGACCAAACCTTGAAGGCGAAGGTCGAGTCGGAGGTCTTCGGCGACACGGAAGCGCCGAAGGGAGACGTGAGCGTCAACGTCGAGCTCGGCGTCGTCTACCTGCGCGGGCAGTTGGAGGACCAGTCGCTGATCGAGGAGCTCGAGCAGCGAGTCCGAACCGTCCAGGGCGTCAACAGGGTCGAGAACCTGTTGCACACTCCCGGCACCGAAGCACCGGCGCACACCTAGAGCAAACGGTCGTCGGCGGCGCTCACGTCACCCGCGCGGGCGCCGCATCGACGAGCTCGTGCTCGCCGGACTCGACGAGCAGTGCGAGGCGGTCGACGATGTCCCACGCGTCGACGAAGCGCGTGTAGAGCGGCGGCAGCCCGAGCCGAATCGAGTCAGGCGTGCGGAAGTCGGGGACGACGTCGGCGCGCTCGATCAGGGCGCGGCAGATGCGCCATCCATCCGCGTGGCGGATCGAAACGTGACCGCTGCGCCGCTCCGCATCGCGCGGAGTGCCGAGCTCGAACCCGAGCTGTGCGAGGCGCTCGTCGTGCAGCGAGATCGCGAGCTCGGTCAGCGCGACGCTCTTTCGACGCAGCCTTTCGATCCCTGCCTCGCGGACGAGCTCCGCCCCGACCTCGACGGCCGCGAGCCCGAGGATCGGCGGCGTCCCGGCGAGGAAGCGGCCGATCCCCGGAACCGGGTCGTAGGCCGGTCCCATCGCGAACTGCTCGCGCTGGCCGAACCAGCCCCAGATCGGCGAGCGCAGCTCCTCCTGCAGTTCCTCGCGCACGTAGAGGAACGCGGGCGAGCCGGGACCGGCGTTCAGGTACTTGTACGTGCAGCCCACGGCGAGGTCGACGCCTTCCGCCTCGAGCTCGACCGGCGCGACTCCGGCCGAGTGGCTCACGTCCAGCAGGACGAGCGCACCGGCGGCGTGCGCGACGTCGACGATCGCGCGCACGTCGGCGAGTGCACCGGAGCGGTACGCGACGTGCGAGAGGCACACGACCGACACGTCGCGTCTCGCACACGCGCGCGCGACGTCGTCGGCCGTCGGCCCGTCGATGGGGTCGGCGTCGAAGACGGCGAGCTCGCCGAGCCCCTCGAGCACGTACCGGTCGGTCGGGAAGTTGTCGGCGTCCGTGACGAGTGCGCCGGGCCTGTGCACGAGCGCGGCCGCAGCGAGCTTGAACAGGTTCACGGTCGTCGAGTCGCACACGAGCACCTCGCCGGCGTTCGCGCCGAGCACCGCGTCAGCGAGCAGATCGCCCACCTCGAGCGGGCGGTCGATCCAGTCAGGCCAGGCGGTCACGAGCCTCGAGCCCCACGTGTCGACGACGCTTCCCAGCCGCTCGATCGTCGCTTGCGGAAGACGCCCGAGCGAGTTGCCGTCCGCGTAGATCACGGGACCCTCGATCACGAACCGCTCCCGGAAGGGCGCGAGCGGATCGTCGCGGTCGAGCGCCTCCGCTTCCGCCCGCGTCACGGCAGCCGCTCGACGATCGCGGCCCAGCTCTCCGAGTCGGGGTCGAGACACTCGAAGTGCCCTTCGTCCGTCTCGACGAGGTCGACGGCGTCGCCGGCCCGGCGGGCTTGCTCCACGTACGCGCGGCTCATCTCGGCGGGGACCGTATCGTCGCGCCGCCCGTGGACCAGGAGCTGCGTAACGCCGAGCGGCAGCCGGGCCGCCGGCGAGGCCGACGCGTAGCGGTCGGGAACCTCGTCGGGCGTTCCGCCAAGGAGCTCCTCGGGTGCGCGCCGGCTGAGGCCGAGCCGCCAGGCCTCGACGAGGTCGACGACACCTGCCTGCGAAACCGCGAGCGCTGCCCCGCGCTCGGCCGCGAGCCAGAGGGCGAGGTGCCCGCCGGCCGAGTGCCCGAGCGTCACGAGCGGCTCTGCGG
>JACCTU010000227.1 GCA_013812235.1 Actinomycetota bacterium
CCTCAGTCGCGTCCGTAGCCGCCGGCTACGAACGCTCCCTGCGTCCTTGCCCGGCTTGCTTTTCGCCGGTCGGGAACACGATCCGGACGGAGCGTGACCGCTGATGTTTCGCTGGTACGTCATCAACACCTACTCGGGCCACGAGAACAAGGTGAAGACCAACCTCGAGCACCGGATCGACTCGATGAACCAGCGTCCGCGCTTCCGGCGCGTCGTCGTCCCGACCGAGCAGGTGATCGAGACGAAGGACGGCCAGAAGGTGCAGGCCGAGAAGCGCGTCCTCCCGGGCTACGTGCTCGTGAACATGGACCTGAACGACGACGCGTGGACGGTCGTGAAGAATACGCCGGGCGTGACCGGCTTCGTCGGCGCCGGCAGCAAGCCGATCCCGCTCTCGCAGCCCGAGGTCGACCGCATCCTGCACACGGGCGCCTCGACCGCTGAGCGCGCGCGCACCCTCGTCGAGTTCATCCTCGGCGAGCAGGTGAAGGTCACCTCAGGGCCGCTCAGCGACTTCGACGGCGAGATCGTCGACGTCAACCCCGATCAGCAGAAGCTGAAGGTGCTCGTCGACATCTTCGAGCGCCAGGTCCCCGTCGAGCTCGGCTTCGACCAGGTGAAGAAGATCGACTGATGGCCAAGAAGATCCTCACCACGATCAAGCTCCAGATCCCGGGGGGGCAGGCGAACCCGGCGCCGCCGGTCGGCCCCGCGCTCGGCCAGCACGGCGTCAACATCATGGAGTTCTGCAAGGCGTTCAACGCGCAGACCGCCGACCAGAACGGCCGCATCATCCCGGTCGAGATCACCGTCTTCGAGGACCGCTCGTTCACGTTCATCACGAAGACTCCGCCGGCCGCGGTCCTGATCAAGGAGGCGCTGCGGATCGAGAAGGGCTCCGGCGAGCCGAACCGGGAGAAGGTCGGGCGCCTGACGAAGGCCCAGCTCCGCTCGATCGCCGAAACGAAGATGGAAGACCTGAACGCGCGCGACGTCGACCAGGCGATGCTCGTGATCGCCGGCACGGCGCGCTCGATGGGCGTGGAGGTGGATAAGTAGTGCCGAAGCACGGCAAGATCTACCGCGCGGCCCGCGCCGCGATCGACCGTGAGAAGCACTACACCCCGGTCGAGGCGGTCAAGATGCTGAAGACCTTCGACGGGATCAAGTTCGACGAGACGGTGGAGGCGCACTTCCGCCTCGGGCTGAACGTCCGTCACGCCGACCAGCAGCTCCGCGGCACCCTCATGCTTCCGCACGGCACCGGCCGCGAGATGCGCGTCGCCGTCTTCGCCGAGGGAGACAAGGCGCGCGAGGCGCAGGAGGCCGGCGCCGACCTCATCGGCACCGCGGACCTCGCCAAGACGATCGAGGAGGGCACGATCGACTTCGACGTCGCGATCGCGACGCCGGACCAGATGGGCGTCGTCGGCCGGCTCGGCCGGGTGCTCGGCCCCCGCGGGCTGATGCCCAACCCGAAGACCGGCACGGTGACGATGGACGTCGGCAAGGCCGTCCGCGACGCGAAGGCCGGCAAGCTCGAGTACCGGACCGACCGCGGCGCGAACGTCCACGTCGCGATCGGCAAGAAGAGCTTCGGCGAGCGTGAGCTCGTCGAGAACTACGCCGCGCTCGTCGAGGAGATCGTGCGGGCGAAGCCGTCGGCGGCCAAGGGCCGCTACATCAAGGGGATCACCCTCGCCAGCACGATGGGCCCGGGGATCAAGGTCGACCCCGCGCGGACGCGCGGGATCCTGGAGGAGTTCGCAGAGGCAGACTCCTCGAGCGAGGTCGCTACAGTTACGTCGTAACCGACTAGACCGCCGAAGACCACTGGCAGCCGCGAGGCAGAAGTCCAGTCGAGGTGGGGCTCGTCCGGGCGCATCCGCGCTCGTCCTGGCCCGCCTCTGGCGGGCCTAGTCATTCCCGGAGGGAATGGAACAGTGCAGAAAGAGGACAAGCAGAAGGTCGTCGCAGACCTGACCGATCGGCTCAAGTCGAGCGAGACGCTGTTCGTCGCGGACTATCGCGGGCTGACGATGCCCCAGATCGACGACCTCCGCACCGAGCTGCTGAAGCACGGGGCGAAGTTCACCGTCGTCAAGAACACGCTGACCCGCCGCGCGGCCGAGGCCGCCGGCGCCGACGCGCTGCTCGCGCTGCTCGAGGGCCCGACCGCGATCGCGTTCCTCGAGACCGACGGCGACCCCGTCGCGGTCGCGAAGGCGATCGGGGCGACCTCCCGTGAGACGAAGGTGCTCGCGGTTCGCGGGGGCAGACTCGACGGCCGCCCGATCACGGCGGAGGAGATCGAGACTCTTGCGAAGCTGCCGCCGCTCGAGCAGCTGCGAGGCCAGGTGCTCGGCGCGATCGCGGCGCCGCTTTACGCGATCGTCGGGCTCTTCAACGCGCCGCTCCAGAACCTCGTCGGGCTGATCGACGCCCGGATCGAGCAGCTCGGCGGCGAGAGCGCAGCCCCGGAGACGCCGGAGCAAGCTGAAGCTGGCGCCCCGGAAGCGGTGGAGGAAGAGCCGAGCGCGGAAACCCCAGATCAACCCGCAGCCGAAGCGACCGCTTCGGCTGCGGCAGAGAGCACAGACGAACCGGCAGAGGAAGCGACAGCTTCCGATGCGGCTGACAAGGAGGAGTCCGATGGCTAGCGGTGTCGACACCGTCTTCGGCGAGCTCGGGAAGATGACCGTCCTGGAGCTCGTCGAGCTGAAGAACAAGATCGAAGAGGAGTGGGG
>JACCTU010000048.1 GCA_013812235.1 Actinomycetota bacterium
CTCGAGGAGCTGCTCGACCGCTTCACGCCGTACGGGCTGACGACGACGTCGATCATCCACTCGGCACCGGTGCCGCGGCGGGGCCCTCCTCTCGAGGGCTAGCGCGCCGTCGCGACGCGGAGCCCGAGCGCGACGAGCACCGCTCCCAGCGTCGCGTCGAGCGCACGCCGGACGAGCGGTCGGCGAAGTACGGCGCCCGCACGCGCGACGGCGACGGTGTAAGCGGTCAGCCAGACGAGCGTCATCAGTGAGAACGCGAGCCCGAGCGCGCGCAGCGGCCAGAAAGCCGCGTCGCCGCCCGACACGAACTGCGGCAGCAAGCTCGGGAAGAACGCGGCCATCTTCGGGTTGCCGAGGTTGCTGACGATGCCCTGCCGGTACGACGACATCGGCTCGAGTTGCCGTTCTCGCGGCTCGAACGGGTCGGGCGCCTCGCGGCGCAGCGCGGCGACGAGCGACTTGAGCCCGAGGTAGACGAGGAAGGCGGCGCCGGCGAGCTTCACCGCCGCGAATGCCGGCTCCGAAGCGGTGAGCAGGGCGGCGATTCCGACGCTCGTCGCGAGCGCCCAGACCACCTGGCCGGTCGACACGCCCAGCGCGGCCGCGATCCCCGCGCGGCGCCCGCCGAGGAGCGTGTTCCGGATTGTCAGCGCGGTGTCGGGGCCGGGCGTGACGATCACGAGGACCGCGACGGTGGCGAACTCCCACACAGCTATCCCACGAACGGCGCGCCGGCGCGTTCGAGCGGCAGTCCGGAGCTTCGCCACTCGTCCTTGCCGCCCGGGTAGTGGCGGACGTTCGCGTAGCCGAGCGCGAGCAGGCGGTGCCCGGTGTCGATCGAGCTCTCGCACGTCGGGTTGGCGCAGTAGACGACGATCTCGGCGTCCTTCTCGGCGATGCGCTTCGAAACGGATGCGTCGACGCGCTCGGGTGGGAGGTTGATTGCGCCGGGCAGGTGCGAGTGGGCGTACGAAATCGGCGGGAGAGCGTCGACGACAACGAGCTGCTCACCGCTCTCGATCTCGCGGCGGAGCTCGTCGCGGCTGATCGTCGGGAGCGGCATGCCCGAACCCTAGACCTGGCAGCCGACGCGTCGTAAGGTCGGCCCGTGTCCGATCGGCCCCGCTACGCCGGCCTCTACGCGGCGATCGCCGCGCTCGCAGCCGTGCTCATCTCGCCGCTTCTCGCGATGTCGTACTTCGCGACCAGCGACGGCGCCGAGCAGCTTGAGAACGGCAGCGTCTCGGCGTGGGCCGACCCGGGCCGCGACCTCGTCGGCGGCCTGCTCGACTGGGCGTCGGCGGATCGGGTCTACTCGACATACCTGCAGGCCTTCGCACTGCTCTTTCCCGCAGTGTTCCTCTGCGCGCGCGCAGTGCGTGCGCGGCGGCCCGGGGATGTGCGTGGTTCTGAGCAGTGGGGGTGGAGGATTGCCCTCGTCGGCTACGGGCTGACGAGCCTCGGCCTGGTCGCTGCGTTCTTCGTGCTGTTCAGCGGCGACGCCGCGAGCGTCGCGCTCAACGTCGTCTTCCTCGGGCTGCTGGTGCCGGGGATGCTGATCAGCGTGATCGGGTCGACTGTGCTCGGCATCGCACTGCTGCGAAGTCGGTTCAGCCCGAAGCTCACCGCGTGGCTGCTGACGCTCTCGTTGCCCTCGATGCTCGTGATCCCGTCCGTGCTCGGCCACAACAGCCTCGGGCTGCTGCCGATGATCGTCGCGTGGGGGGCGGCGGGGTTCCAGCTCTGGCGCGGCACTGTGCACGCGGCTGCGGCAGTCTCCGGCGAGCTGAGCGCGGCAGTGGCTGGCCACGGGGAAACACAACTATGCTTCGCTCCGGGGCTTCAATGAGTGGTCTGGACGAACGGTTTCGGCGTCAGGCTCGCAACGAGGCGATCTTCCGCGAGGTGAACGAGCGGATCGCGCAGCTCGGCCAGTCCGCCCAGGCATGGTCGCCGGACGGCGTCGTGGAGTTCCTCTGCGAGTGCGGCGTCGACGGAGGCTGCGGCGAACGAATCCGGATGCCGCTCGAGGTGTACGAGACCGTCAGACGCCAAGACGACCGCTTCGCCGTTCACCCGGGCCACGAGACGCCCGAGATCGAGCGCGCCGTCGACTGGACGGACGACTACGTGATCGTCGACAAGATCGACGCCGTGGAGCCGCAGGTCGCGGACGACCCGCGCGGCGCGCCCTCGTCCTGAGTCGGACTAAGCGCTACCTGCCTTCGACGGGAGCTCCGAGGAGCGAGCTCGCACCGACGCGCCGGTAGAAGTCGAGGGCGGATCTGACCTCGCCCTGGTCGCCGGTCTTCCGGCCGTCCAGGAGTTGCGCGTACGCCTCGTCGGGGACCGAGCCGATCTCGCGGAACAGTCGAGCGGCCTCGCCGAACCGGCCTTCCGCGAGCGCGATCGCGGCGGGGAGCCATCGCGTCGTGCGGTTGGACGCGGCGACGCGGTCGAGCTCACCGGCGCGGCCGAGCTCCGTCAGCGCAATCGCCAGGTCGACGGCGTCGTACCCGGGCGCGGTCGCTCCCTCCGCTCGCGTCCAGATCGCAAGCAGCTCGTCCGCCAGCGCTCCCGCCTCATCGGAGTCACCCAACTGCGCAAGCACGCGGGCACGAAACGCGATCGCCTGGTTGAGGAACCATGG
>JACCTU010000022.1 GCA_013812235.1 Actinomycetota bacterium
GCCGGAGCTCGCCGTCTCGTTCGCGCGCGGGCTCGCCGCGGCGGGCGTCGCTGCGTGCGCGAAGCACTTCCCGGGCCTCGGCTCGACGCCGATCTCCACCGACGAGCGTCCGCACGTCAACGGCACGATCCGTGCCCGCGAGCTCGCCGCCTTCCGCGCCGCGATCCGCGCCGGCGTCCCGTGCGTGATGACGAGCAACGCGTTCTACGACGGAGCGCCGTACCGCGCTTCGATCTCACCGGACACGTATCGACGTCTTCGGGCGCTCGGCTTCAACGGCGTCGCGATCACGGACTCGCTGTCGATCGTCAAATCCTCGCCGGTCGAGCGCTGGGCGCCGCAGGCGATGCTCGCGGGTGCCGACCTCCTGCTGTTCACGAGCGGCGCGCACGCACGCCGCGGGATCGCAGCGCTCGTGCCGCTCGCGCGGGAAGGCAAGCTCGACGCGAGCGTCGACCGGGTTCTGCGCTTTCGCGCCCGCTACGGCGCCAGCAGGTAGAAGCGCCAGAAGTCGTTGTCGATCGGGAGGACCTCGACCTCCGAGAAGCCGGCCTCCTCGGCATACGCGCGCAACGTGTCGGGCCGCATCGCGGCACCCGTGCCCGCAGACGGCTGTTCCGCCATCCCGACCGGCAGGCAGTGCATGACGCTCCAGACGTACAGCATCCGCTCGAGCTCGTCACCCGGCGCCGCGAAGCTCTCTGCGGCGCGCTGGTCCGCGATCAGCACCCTGCCACCGTCACCCAACGCTTCCCGCAGCGCGCGGAGGACCTCGACCGGTCGTGACAGATCGTGCACCGCCTCGAACACCGTGATCAGGTCGTAGCCCTCGCCCGCGAGCTCGGCCGCATCCCGCACCTCGAAGCCGACCCGGTCGCCGAGCCCCTGCGTTTCCAGGTTTTCGCGCGCGAGCCTGATCGACTCCTCGTCGAGGTCGAAGCCCTCGACACGCACCTTCGGGTAGGCGCGCGCGATTGAGATCGTCGACCAGCCGACGCCGCACGCTACGTCCGCAACGCGCGCCGGCGGATCGGCGCGCAGCCGCTCGTCCACATCCGGGAGCGCGGGGAGCCAGCTCTGCCCGAGCAGGTTGACGAACTGGACGCGGTTCGCGTCTCCCTGACCCTCGACGAAATCCGCGTCGAAGTCGGCGTACGCGACGCCTCCGCCGTTGCGAAAGGCCTCGAGCACGCTCGGAAGCGGGCGCGTCATCCCGACCATCATCCGCAGGAACGGCGCCATGAAGTTGAGGCTGTCGCGCTCGAGCAGCACCTCCGCGTGGCCGTCGGAGATCGAGTAGCGGCGCTCGTCCGGCGCCTGCTCTCCGTCGACGTGGAGGATTCCGGTCACCGCCTGCTGTTCGAGCCACTCGCGCACGTACCGCGGGTCCGTTCCCGTCGCCTTCGCCAGCTCGGGCGCGGTCGCCGCACCGTGGTCGGCGAGTGCGCGGTAGAGTCCGAGGCGGTCTCCGACGTAGACCATGTACACGTCGCCGAAGCCGAGCACGGCTTCGAAGAGCCGCTCGGCAAGCCGCTCGGCGTCCGCCGCCATGGCCCGCGAGACTACTTCGTCAGGCTGGATGCTTCAACGCCCGCGCGCCGAAGCTCGGCGTCGGTGAGCTCGTAACCGCGCTGGATCAGGGCTCGCTTCGCGGGCTCCGTCCACTCCGCGCCGCGGCGAATGCGCGACTCGAGCGCGACGCCTTCCGCTCCCGCGCGCACCGTGATCCGCGGCAGCGCGCGCTCGCGCTGAAACGGGAACTCCGAGCCGTGTACGCGTTGCTCGACCGCCTGCGCCAGCTCCTCGGATGCTCCGTGGTCGCGGACGAGCTGCGGCAACTCGCGCGCGAGCCGCTCGAGCTCGTGGATCGACTGGTCGGTCGCGTCCGCATGGCGTTCCTCGAGCGCCGTGCCGCGCAGGACCGACAACCGCATCAGGCGCGTGATCATGTCGATGTAGTGCGCGGGTTCGCCGCGCCGGTCGCGCGACTCCGCCTCCTCGAGCTCGGCGATGAGCGCGCGCACCGGGGGCACGCGCCGGAACGGACGAAGGCGCCTCTTGAGCGTCGCGAGCGTGCGCACGTCGAAGCGCGGGTACTCCGGGAGGTAGCGGAACGCGACGATCATGCTGACCTCCGGTCGCGCGTAGGCGTGCGCGAGTGGGAAGTTGCGCGTCCACGCGCCGTCGGTCGCGATCCGGTCGCCGACGCGCAGCGGCAGCACCAGCGTCGAGATCGCGGCGGAGGCGAGGATCGCCTGCGCCATCACCTCGGGCGGCGTCTCGCGCGACGAGTATGCGAGCTCGAAGTCGTTCTCCGAGGCCCGCGCAGTCTGCGTGACGTCGGACGCGAAGACGATGAGCTCCCGATCGGCGTGCGAGAGCTCCTCCGAGAGCGCGACGAGGTCGCCGACCTTGCGGTCGATCGTCGCGGGGAGGGTGTACTCGTGTAGCCCGATCAGCGGCAGCTGCCAGAGCCGGTTCGGGCGGAACACCTCGTCCGGCCGCAGACCGACGAGGAACTCCTCGAGCTCCTCGAGGCGGTCGAGCGCGGCCATCGTTCCGGCAAGCGCGCCCGCCGACGTGCCGAAGATCCACCCGGCGCGCGGCCACAGCTCGCTCTCGGCCAGGCGCTTCAGGAAGCCGGTCTCCATCAGCACACCGTTGATCGCGCCGCCCGAGAGGACGACCGCGACGTCCCGCTCTGTGCCCACCTCCACAGGATGCACTACGATTGACTGACTAGTCAATCGAACCGGACGGAGCGGCATGGCGACGATCGATGCGGGCGTCGAGACAGGGGTTTCCTTCGCCCTGACGGACGAGCAGAAGGCCCTCCGCGAGCTCGCGCGCGAGTTCGCGGCCGACGAGATTCGGCCCAAGGCGGCCTCCTACGACGAGCTCTCGACCCACCCCGCGGACGTGATCGCGAAGGCCCACGAGCTCGGGTTGATGAACCTCCACGTCTCCGAGGAGTTCGGCGGGCTCGGGCTCTCAGCGTTCGACGGGATGCTCGTCGGCGAGGAGCTCAACTGGGGCTGCTCCGGCATCGGCACCGCGATCGGAGCGAACGGTCTCGGCGCCGGTCCGGTCATCCTCGCCGGCTCAGAGGAGCAGAAGGCGCAGTGGTTGCCGCCGCTCCTCGACGAGCCGATCCTCTGCTCGTTCGGGCTGAGCGAGCCCGACGCCGGCTCGGACGTCGCGCGGATGAAGACGACCGCCGTTCGTCGCAGCGCCGACTACGTCCTGAACGGCTCGAAGACGTTCATCACGAACGCGGGCTACGCAGCGTGGACGGTCGTGTTCGCAAAGACCGACCCGTCGCAGGGCCACCGCGGCATCTCGGCGTTCGTCGTCCCGATGGACACACCGGGCGTGACGATCGAGAAGCATCTCGACAAGATGGGCCAGCGCTCGACCGACACCTCCGCCTTCGCTCTCACCGACGTCGTCATCCCCGCGGCGAACCTGCTCGGCGAGGAGGGCGACGGCTTCAAGATCGCAATGCGCACGCTCGACTTCACGCGACCCGGTACCGCGGCGGGCGCGGTCGGCGTTGCGCAGGCTGCCTACGAGCACGCCGTCGAGTACGCGAAGGAGCGCGTCACCTTCGACGTGCCGATCGCGATGCACCAGGGCGTCAACTTCATGATCGCCGACATGGCGACGCAGATCGAGGCCGCGCGCTTGCTCGTCTGGCAGTCGGCCTGGTTGCACGACATGGGCCAGCGTGCGACGCTGCAGTCGTCGTTCGCGAAGCTCTTCGCGGCCGACACGGTGATGAAGGTGACGACGGACGCCGTGCAGGTCTTCGGCGGCTACGGCTACAGCAAGGAGTATCCCGTCGAGAAGCTGATGCGCGACGCGAAGCTGTTCCAGATCTACGAGGGCACCTCGCAGATCCAGCGGCTCGTGATCGCGAAGGAGATCTTCTTACCGCGCGAAAGCTGACGCTTTCGCGCGGTTGGATAGAGCGTGCCTCTCGAAATCGATCTCTCAGGCCGGGTTGCTCTGGTCACGGGCGGCTCGCGCGGGCTCGGGCGCGCCGACGCGCTGACGTTGGCTCGCGCGGGCGCGGACGTCGTGATCGCCGACATCCAGGTCGAGTCCGACGACTCGGACGTTGCGGAGTGGGGGCCGCTCGCGCAGGTCGCGAAGGCGCAGGGGATCGTCTACACGGAGGCGACCGCGCTCGAGATCCAGGAGTTCGGCCGCCGCGCCACGGCGATCAAGTGCGACGTGACCGATCGTGAGCAGGTGGACGCGACGGTTGCGCGCGCCGTCGAGGAGTTCGGCTCGGTCGACATCCTCGTCAACAACGCCGGCACGCTCGACCACGCGGCGCAGTTCCACAACCAGTCGCCCGACCTTTGGCAGCGCGACCTCGACGTCAATTTGACCGGCGCGTTCAACTGCTCGCAGGCCGTCTGGCCCCACATGCGGGAGCGCGGCTGGGGGCGGATCGTGAACATGGCCTCGGTTGCGGGCACGCTCGGCGGCTTCGGCCAGGCGAGCTACTCGACGACGAAGGCGGGGCTCCTTGGCCTGACGAAGACGCTCGCGATGGAGGGAGGCCGCCACGGGATCACCTGCAACGCCATCGTGCCCGGGGTGATCGGCACCGAGGCGTTCCACTTCGCGAACGCAGAGCTGAACGAGCGGATCGTCAACCGGACGGTGTTCAAGCGCGCGGGCGACCCCCAGGACGTCGCGAACGCAATCGCCTTCCTCTCCTCCGACCTCGCCGCGTACATCACCGGCGTGGGGCTCAACGTGAGCGGCGGGATCGAGCTGTTCGCATTCTGAAAGCGGCCTCCAGGGGCGGCTACTCTTGCTCCGTTGGCGGTCAGGGCGCAGAAGGGCGTGCTCAGCGCGCGTAGGCGACGCGCGCGCTCGCGGCTGCTCCTGCAGGCACTCGCGGCGGCGGTCGCCGTGGCGCTCGCGCTCGCCGCGCTGTTCGGCGCGGTCTTCGCCGGCTCGCCCTCGAGGATCCCGGCCGGCGTCACGATCGCGGGCGTCAGCGTCGGCGGGATGACCCCGTCGGCCGCGCAGAAGCTCCTCGAGCGCCGTGCGGCGGCGCTCGAGAACGTCCCGGTGACGTTCTTCAGCGGCTCGAAGCGCTGGAAGGTGACGCCGCACCGGCTCGGCGTCGAGGCCGATTGGGCCGCGGCGGTCCACGCAGCGCGGCGCCAAGGGGAGGGCCTGGGCCCGTTGCGCGGGTTCCAGCGCGTCCGGGTCCGGGTCTTCGGCGCGGACATCGCCCCGCCGGCCCAGGTCTACGAGCCGGCGCTCGAGTACCAGCTCGGCCAAATCGCGACCGAGCTCGACCAGCCCAACCGCGAGGCAGCGATCGTGCTCAACGGGCTGAAGCCCGTGCTTGTCGAGGGGCAGTCGGGCAGGAAGCTGAACAGCGATCGGGCGGCGGCGACCATGGTCGCCGCGCTCGTCTCGCTCTCCCGCGCGGAGACACCGCTCCCCGTCGAGGTCGAGCGGGTCACCGTGACCGCCGCCGACCTCCAGCCCGTGCTCGCCCAGACGCGCCGCGCCCTCTCGGCGCCGATCCGGCTCGAGCTCGCGAAGACCTGGTGGCGGCTGCGGCAGCCGAGGATCGCGGAGCTGCTCGCGCTCCCGCACGACGGCTCGCGCGAGCTCGCCATCGGCGGGCCCCGTGCCGAGGCCTGGTTCGAGCGTTTTGGAAGGCGCGTGGGGCGGCCGCCGACCGACGCCGGCTTCCGGTCGACCAGCAACGGCGGCGTCGTGATCACTCCCAGCTCCGACGGGCTCAAGCTCGACGCCGCGGCGACCAGCCGCGAGATCCTCGCGGCCGCGCTGGCGCCGGGTGTGCGTCGCGTCGGCGACGTGGTGGTTGCGAAGCTCTCGCCGGAGCTCACGACCGAGAAGGCCCGCGGGCTCCGGATCAGGCGCGTCCTCGCGTCGTACTCGACCTACTACTCCGGCACCGCCGACCGGATCCAGAACCTGCAGCTCGCCGTGAAGCTTCTCGACGGGAGTCTCGTAGCGCCGGGCGGCACCTTCTCGCTGAACGAGGCGGTCGGCCCGCGCTCGATCGAGCGCGGCTTCCGTTCGGCACCCGTGATCATCGGCGACGAGTACGAAGAGGACGTCGGTGGGGGCGTCTCGCAGGTTGCGACGACCGTCTTCAACGCGGCCTGGGAGGCGGGCGTCAAGGTGCTCGAGCGGAACCCGCACTCGCTCTACATCAGCCGCTACCAGCTCGGTCGGGACGCCACGGTCAACTACCCGGACCTCGACCTGAAGTTCCGCAACGACACGGGCAAGTGGATGGTCGTCCTCGGAGCGTCGGGAAGCAACGGGATCGCGATAACGTTGGCGGGCACACCGACCGGGCGCCGCGTCGTCAGCGAAGCGGGCCCATTGGTGGTGACGGGCAAGCCGCCGGTGAAGCGCGTGAAAGATCCGACGCTCACCGTCGGCACGGAGGTCGTCGAAGAGCTCGGCTCGTCACCGCAGTCGGTCACGGTCACGCGCACCGTCTACAACAAGGACGGGAGCGTGCTGTACGACGAGACGTGGCGAACGAACTACCGTGGCGAGAAGCGTGTGCTGCGCGTCGGCACGAAGAAGAAGGACGAGCCGAAGCCGCCCACGACGTCGACGCCGACCACGATTACGACGACGCCGACGACCCCGACGACCCCGAAGCCGCCGCCCCCGCCCCCGCCGCCGCCTAAGCCATAGCCTCGGCCTTCGCGATCGCCTCGGCGAGCCACGACGGCACGCGAATGGGGCGGAAGGTCTCGGCGCTCACGCAAGCGTGCGCGGTCTCGCCGTCGGCGATCGTCGTCCCGTCCCGGGCGACCTCGTAGACGAATCGGAAGCGCGCCCCGCGGACGTCGCGGCAGCTCGTCTTGACGACCAGCCGGTCGTCGAAACGCGCCGGCTCGCGGTACCGGACGCGCGACTCGGTGACGATCGCCTCGATCCCCTGGTTGCGAAGCGCCGGATAGCCGCCCGTGAAGCGCTCGAGGTACTCGACGCGGGCGAGCTCGAACCAGACGAGGTAGACGCTGTTGTGGATGATCCCCTGCGCGTCGGTCTCGGCGAAGCGGGCCCGAATCTCGGTCGTGGACGCGTACGGCACGAGCCTATCTTCCCGGAGGTCGCAAGGGTCTTACTTCCATCGCAAACCTGCTATATAGCACGTATGAGATACGACCCTGACGCCAGGATCGACCGGCTCGAGCAGCTTGTCGAGCAGCTGACTCGCCGGCTGGAGCGACTCGAAGGAACCTCCGCGCCCGCTCCCCGCCCGCCGCAACCGGTGCGGGTTGCAGCGCCGCCCGCGCCC
>JACCTU010000042.1 GCA_013812235.1 Actinomycetota bacterium
GAGAGGTGCCAGTCCTGCTTCGCGAGCTGTGGCGCAGCGGTCGGGAGGAGCAGCGCCGCGCCCATGAGCAGCCCGACGGCGGAGATCCGAAACGGCGAGTAGCGGCGCATCAGGGGGGCGATCGCGACGGAGTACACCGCCCACGTCGCCGACCCGACGAGCGCGAGGACGATCCCCTTCGGGCTGCCCGCCACTTCCCCGTGCGATCCAAGCGCGACAAGCGCCACCCCGAGGAAGCTCACGCCGGCCGCCGCGACGAAGCGCTTCGAGAGCCGCTCGACGCCGGTCCACTTAGCGATCAGCATCGTGAAGATCGGCAGCGTCCCGAATACCAGCGCGGCCGTGCTCGCAGTCGTGTACTTGAGCGAGTAGACGAAGCCGATCTGGTTCAGCCAGATGCCGACGACGGCCGCGCCGAACAAGAACAGCAGATCACGGCGGCTCATGCGCAGCGAGCGCTCGAGGGCGAACGTGATCGCAGCGAAGAGCAGCGCGGCGGTCGTGAACCGGACGGCGGAATAGGCGAGCGGCTGGAAGCCGTGGCCCAAGACGTACTTGGTCAGCGTGAAGTTGATGCTCCAGATGACGATGGTGACGAGGAGCCCGAGCTCGGCTGCGGAGAGACGGCGCACGGCGGCGGACGGTAGCGATCGATTAGGCTCCGGCCGTGGCCGAGGTCACCCGCGACGACATCGACGAGCTTGTCGGGCCGGCGACGCCGCACTTCGCGTATCAGCTGCGCGCCCGCATCGAGGAGCTCGTGAGCGAACTTCCACGCGACCACGACGTCCGCCGCTACGCCGAGGAGAAGATGGAACTGCTCGACCGGCTCGGCCACGCGTCCTCGCGCGCCGAGGACGGGCCCGTCGAGCCCCGGACGAGAATCGGGTGGGAGACGATCCCGAGCACGGCTCCGGCGTCCGACCCCCTGCCTCGGCGCGACTGATCCACTCGATCCTCGTCACCGGCGGCTCGCGCGGGATCGGCAAGGCGATCGCTCTTCGGTTCGCTGCCCGCGGGACGAAGCGCGTCGCGATCGGGTACCTCCGAAACGACCGCGCGGCCGAGGAGACCGCCGAGGAGCTGCGCGCAGCGGGCACGGAGCCGGTGCTCGTGCGCGGCAACGTCACGTCGGAGCGCGTGCTCGCGCAGGTCGAGGCGCTCGGGCCGCTGGACGTGCTCGTCCACAATGCGGCGACCGGCGTGATCCGTCCCGCGCTCGAGACCGAGCCGAAGCACTGGGAGTGGACTTTCACCGCGAACGCGCGTGCGCTGCTCGACCTCGCGCGAGTTGCGGTCCCGCAGATGCAGGCGGGCTCGTCGATCGTCGGCATCTCGTCGCTCGGCGCGCAACGCGTGCTCGCGAACTACGCACTGGTCGGAACGTCGAAGGCGGCGCTCGAGTCGCTCGTCCGCTACCTCGCCGTCGAGCTCGCGCCGAGTGGGATCCGCGTCAACGGTGTGTCCGCCGGCGTCGTCGAGACTGACGCGCTCAACCACTTCCCCAACCGCGAGGAGATGCTCGAGCACAGCACGAAACGAACGCCGGTGGGCCGCCTCGTCGAGCCCGAAGACGTCGCGGACGCCGTCGAGTTCCTCTGCTCGCCGGCGGCGAAGATGGTCTGCGGGCAGACGCTGATCGTCGACGGCGGCTTCTCCCTCCTCGCCTAGCCCCGCCGAAACCTTCCTGGTGCCAGGCACCGGCCATGTCCCGCCAAGACAACGCGCCGCCTGAGTCCGTGCGATACGACCGGAACCGGCCCTGTCTGGTCCCAGGCACCAGACAGGGCCGAAAAGCGCGCTATCGTCGGCGCGTGGAGCCCACCGACGAGAACCGCAGCGCGTTCGACGCCGCCCACCGGCGGGTCGAGCGGCACGAGGCGGCGCTTCCGCCGCTCGTGCGCGAGTCGCTCGCCGACCTCGAGGGCAAACGCGTCCTGCACCTCGGCGCGGGGTCGGGCGCCGCGACAGTCGAGTTCGTCGAGCTCGGTGCAACCGTCACCGGTGTCGACCCCTCGGACGGTGCGCTCGCCGTGGCACGCGAGCGCGGGCCCGCAGTGCTCTGGATCCACTCGGAGCTCGACTCGCTGCCGGCCGAGCTCCTGCGGAGCCGCTTCGACCTCGTCTACGCGGGCCTCGAGACGACGCAGGGCGCGCGAGACCTCGACCGCTTCGCCGCAACGGTCGCCTCGGCGCTCAGAGCCGGCGGCGACCTCCTGCTCTTCGACGAGCACCCGGCCGCACTTTGCATCGACGGCTTGATGCACTGGCGCGAGGACTACTTCGCGCAAGGCTTCCGTCGGCTCGGCCAACTCGTCGGCGCGCTCGGTCGGCACAACCTCGTCGTGCGGGCGCTCGAGGAGTTCCCGGCCGGGCCGGGCTCGTACCACGACGCGCGCGTGCCCGAGAGCTTCCTGCTCCACGCGCGAAAGATGCGCTGATTGCTGCGCAAGTCGCGAATCCGCTCCCGCGGATCCGCGACGCGCGAAGACCCCTAAAGGCGGCCGCTTCGCGGCCGCTGTCGCAGCGAATTCACATCAGGCCTAGTGGCCTAGGAGCCGTTCCGCGAGAAGAGGCGCCCGACCGTGTCGGTCGCGACGTACCCCGCGATCCGCGGGTTCTCCTGAAGCCGACGCAGCGAGTACTCGTACCACTGCCGCCCGAAGGGCACGTAGATGCGGAGCCGCTCGCCGTCCTTCACGAGCTCGCGCCCGAGCGACTCCCGCACGCCGAGCAGCATCTGGAACTCGTACCGCTCGCGTGCGATCCGCTTCCCCTCTGAGATCAGGAACTCGTCGTGCGTGGCGATCCCGACGTACGACGCCGTCTCGACGAGCACCTCGAGACTCCGGAGGTAGTGCGCCCGGATCTCCTCGAACTCCGTAAACGCGATCGACTCGGGCTCGAGGTAGATGCCCTTGCAAATCCGGACGTTCGGCTGCAGGTCTGCGAGCGCGGCGATGTCGTCGAGCGTGCGGCGCAGGCGCGCTTGCAGCACGACGCCCACGTTGTCGAGCCCCGCCTCCCGAAGCTCTCGGTACATGCGAAGGGTGTCGTCCGTCGTGGTCGAGTCCTCCATGTCGATACGCACGAAGTTGTCGCTTTCAGCTGCGTGTCGCACGACCGTCTCGACGTTCGCCCTGCCGACGTCGTAGCCGAGCTTCAGCCCGAGCGCCGTCGGCTTGACGCTCACGTTCGCGTCGAGTGAGTGCTCGCCGATCGCGTCGAGCGAGTCGTGGTACGCGTCAACGATCTCCTGCGCCTCCTCGACGTTGTGGATCTCCTCGCCGAGGACGTCGATCGTCGCCGTCTTACCGTCCGCGTTCAGGCGGGCGACCTTCGCAACCGCGTCGTCGATCTCTTCGCCGGCGATGTAGCGATCGGCGATCCGTCGGACGATCGGACGCGGAACAGCCGGCAGCAGGTGAACGAGCGCGCGGTCGAGAAAAGCCAAGCCGCGGCGATTCTAGAGGCGGCTAGGGCTTGCGGGGAGGCAGAAAGATGAACCCGCCCGAGAGCGTGTCCGCCTCCCTCTTCCGCAGCGCCGCGCAGTTGACCGTGCGCGAGCGACCTCGCGGATCACGCCGCGCAAGCCGCTAGACGGCGTACGGGTTGTCGTTCCCGCGAGGTGATGTGTTTGTCATCAGGTTCAGCGATCCGCATCGGGAACGTCGCGCCGACGACGCGGTTCATGGTCACGAGGTCGTTACGGGTCAGCTTCGAGCTGCCCCGACGCCAAAGTGAGCGGGACCCGGAGCGCCCCGATCCCGAGGTCGCGAAAGCGCGGCTGTTGCCGGCTTCGGCTGGGCGGTCCACTTGAGCTGGTCGTCGACGATCCCGACGAGCAGGTTGGAGTCCGCCCGCGCCGCCGGGGCAAGCGCGAGCGCAAGCAGGATCGTGCCGAGAAGGCGGCGCACGCCCTCTCTATCGGCAAGTCAACCCTCGCGCATGAACCCCTGGCGCGCGGCGCTGACGAGCGCCACCGCCTCGGGGAAGAGCACCCGCATGGCGTCCCGGAGCGCCATCGCCTGCTCCTCGGCCGCGCCCGCGGGGTTCATCTGTGAGAGCGCCGCGCCGGTCAGCTCGACCGCCGTGTTCAGGGTCAGCGTGGCGAACTGCTCGCGCTGCGCCTCGTGCACGGTCTCGGCCTGTTTCTCGGCGAACTCGCGCAACCCCCGCAGGAGCTCCTCGGGGTCGCCTCCGAACGGAAATCCGAAGCCACCTTCCATGCCGTCACTCTAGCGGCAGCTTGTAGCCCGACTCGACCTCGAGCGCCAGCTCGTCGACGGCCACGCGCGCCTGCTGCATCGCGGCCGCGAACGGCGACGTCGCGGTCTCCCCGAGCGCGCGCTCGAGCCGCAGCGTCGCCGCGCCCACAGCATCGAGGTGGCCCGGCGTGGCGACCCGCGGCGGCGAGCCGACCACAGACTCGAGGGCGAGCGCGGCCTCTTCTGCCTCGCCGATCCCGTCGACGTGCTCGGTCAAGCGAAGGGAAACCAGACGCGAGCGGAGGTCGGAGAGGTCGCCACCCCCGGCGTTCTCGTCGGCGAGCTCGCAGAGCGCGGCGATCGAGACCGCGTCGCGCACCCGCGCCCGGCTGCGCAGCGGCCCGCCGTCCCCGTCGAGAGCCAGCCATGAGCGATCCTCGCCGCGCTCGAACGCGCACACGTAGACCCGCGCACCGGGATCGGGCTCCGCGGGCAGAACGCCGGCAAGCCGTTCTCCGTCGCCGGCGTACCCCTCCGCCACCGCCGCAATCCGGTCCAGCTCCTCGACCAGCTCCACCTGGCCAGGATAGAAGGGGCACTAGCATGGTGGCCGTGGCTGCCGCGTTCTCGATCGGCTTCGCCGTTGCGATCCTCCTGCTCGCCGCCTCGTTCGCGATCGCGGCGAGCGGCCGGCTGTCCGGGCGCAGCGCGTACGGGCTCGCCGCGCTCACCGGGTCGGGAGCTATGGCGGCCTGGATCGCGTTCGCCCTCGAGCCCGATCTCACTCTCGCCGTCGCTGCGGCCGGGCTCACGGTCTGCGCGCTCGCGCAACTCGGCGCGTATGCACTCTCGCGTCTGATCCGGCGCGGCAGAGCGCTCGATGCGGACTTCACACGCGCCGAGGAACGTCTGCGCACGCTGATCGACCGCGAGTCGACCGAGCGAGCGGCCGAGATCGAGCGAACTCTGGCGATCTCCCGCGCCGCCTCCGTGTCGCTCCTCGCCGACGAGGAGCGCCGTCTCACCGACGAGCGGCGCAGCTCCCTGCTCACGCGTGAGGCACAGCTGCGCGACGAGCTCGCCGCATCGCTCAGCGCTGCGCAACAGCAGGTCGAGCGACGCTTCGCGGAGTGGTCGGGTGACCTGGATCGCGTTCAGGAGCGCCTCGCCGAGCAGATCTCGGGCGTCGGGGAGCGGCAACGCGAGCTGATCGCGAAGGTCGAATCCCGCATCGCCGCCGACGCGGATCGGATCGTCGGCGAGAGCGACGAGCAACGCGCAGCGGTCGCTCGGATGCGCGACGAGCTCGGGCGCGCGATCGAAGAGTCGGTGCAGTCCGCGAACGCCGAGCTGGAGTCGCAGGGCATGGAGCGCAGGCGCGCGCTGCACGAGGTCGCCGAGCGTCTGCGCAAGCGCGAGCACGCGCTCCGCGAGCAGATCGAGCGCGAGGAGGCGGAAGCCTCGCAGCGGATCGCAGCAGGGTTCGCCGAGATCGAGCGAAAACAGCTCGTCCAGCTCCAGCGG
The DNA here is from genome assembly GCA_013812235.1 of Actinomycetota bacterium. Lineage (GTDB taxonomy): Bacteria > Actinomycetota > Thermoleophilia > Gaiellales > Gaiellaceae > JACCTU01. The sequence continues at coordinate 5,733 of JACCTU010000042.1, forward strand.
GTGATCGACCGTGCCACCTCCGGATACTCGGAGATCGCCTCGCAGCAGTTCGGAGAAGCGATCAAGATCGCGCGCGAAGACGCCGCGAAGCGGCTCGCACGCGAGATGGAACGCGCGGTCGCGTCGTTCGAGCGTGAGTCGAGCGGCGTGCTCTCGGACAAGCTCGGCCAGATCTCGGACGCGGGCACGCAGCGGCTCGAGAAACGGCTAGGGCAGATCGCCGCAGGGCTCGAGCGACAGCGGGACGACGCAGTCGCCGCACTCGAGCGGCGTTTGGCGGAGGCGGAGGAGGAGCTGATGCGACGCGTGCAGGCGCTGATGGTTGACGTGGACGCCGACCGCACCATGGTTCAGGCACGCCTGACCGAGCTCGGCCGCCGCATCGACGAGACCTACGCACGAGCGCGCTGAACACCAACTATCGCGGGGAGGGATCGTCTCAGGGACCACGAACGGAGGCGGTCCATGAGCGACACCCAGACGATCGAGCCGCAGAGCGAGCGCGCGAAAGTCGAGAGCTGGCGTCTGCATGTCCTCATCGAGGCCGGATACCCGCTGTCACTGGCCGAGCGGATCGCCGCGAGCGAGGCCGACCTCCACCGCGCGGTCGAGATGATCCGCTCCGGCTGCGAGCCCCACACGGCCGCCGAGATCCTGCTGTAGCGCCCCGCTAGCATCGGCTTTGTGTCCAAGGCCGAAGCGCTGCAGTACGGGGACCGCAAGGTCTACACGGTCGCGTCGTTCAACCGCGGCGTCGCGGACTGGATCGCACGCCTGCCGACGATCTGGATCGAGGGCGAGGTGACCGAGCTGCGCCGTCACGCGGCGTGGGCGAACGTCTTCCTGACGCTGAAGGACCCGGCAGACGGCTCGTGCCTGCCCACCTCGATTCCGCGTGGGCAGTTCGACGCGCTCCGGCTCGACCTCTTGGACGGCGAGCGCGTGCACGTCTACGGACGACCCGAGCTCTTCGCGGCGAAGGGCGAGTTCAAGCTGCGCGCGCTGACGATCGAACGCTTCGGTGAAGGCGATCATCTCGCGGCGCTAGAACGGCTGAAGAAGAAGCTCGCGGCCGAAGGTTTGTTCGCGCAAGCCCGCAAGCGCTCGCTTCCGTTTCTCCCGCGCAAGATCGGACTCGTTACCGGAAACGACGCCGCTGCAAAACGCGACGTGATCACCGCCGTGACGACACGCTTCCCGTCCGCACATCTCGTCGTCGCAGAGACGCTCGTCCAGGGCCCCCGCGCCGCGCTCGCAATGATCGCGTCACTGCATGAGATCTGCACGGAGGGCGTCGACGTCGTCGTGCTCGCGCGAGGCGGGGGAAGCTTCGACGACCTGCTGCCGTTCAGCGACGAGCGGCTCGTGCGTGCAGTGGCGGCGTGCCCGGTACCGGTGGTCAGCGCCGTCGGCCACGAGCAGGACACGCCGCTCTGCGACCTCGCCGCCGACGTGCGCGCCTCGACGCCGACCGCAGCGGGCCGACTCGTGGTGCCCGATCACGCAGAGCTCACGGCGCGGCTCGACGCGGCGCGCACCTCACTCCAGCAC
>JACCTU010000069.1 GCA_013812235.1 Actinomycetota bacterium
TGGTGGAGGATCAGCGAGTTGCCGTCGGGATCGGCGAAGAACGCCATGTGGCAGACGCCGGAGTCGTACGGCTCCTCGAACTGGAACTCGACGCCCTTGCCCTTCAAGCGTTCCATCGACTGCGCAACGTCCGGCACGCGAAGCGAGATCGCATAGTTGCTCGGGCGGAACGGCACGCCGGTCTGCTCTGGCGTGTTGAGCACGATCGTCGCGTTTTCCGGCTCGAACTCCGGCCACTCGTCGTGCGCGCGCGAGTTCTGCGCCAGCCCCAGGGTCCCGCGGTAGAACTCCACCGCCTTCGGCCGGTCGGTCACCGGGATGCCGACGAAGTCGGTCCGTGCGACCACCATCACTTCTCCGTTCCATCGCTCGAGCGGCGCGTAGCGGTGGTGGAGGAAGAGTCGGTTGCCGGCGGTGTCCGTGAAGCCCGTGGTGTGGCAGACCCCGGAGTCGTAGATCTCGCGCGGGAACTGGACGCCCGCTCCCTCGAGCGCCCGTCTCGCCTCCTCGACGTCCGGGACGCCCAACCCGATCCCGCCGTGCTCGGAGAGCGCGATCGTGAGGTTGCCGGTCTCGTACTCGACCCAGTGCCCGTCCGAGCTCGGGTTGCGCGCGAGCCCCAGCGTCCGGCCGTAGAACTCGTCCGCGCGCGCGAGATCGGCGACGGGACGCACGACGAAGTCGATGCGCTCGACGTCGATCACGGTGTCGTGCCGTCGTTGTACGGCGCGTAGCGATGATGGAGGAGCAGGCCGTTTCCGTCGGGGTCGATGAACGCGGCGCCGTTGCAGACGCCGGAGTCCCAGATCTCGCCGCGGAACTCGACGCCAACCTCCTCGAGCTTGGCCTTCGCGGACTCGACGTCGGGGACGCGGATCGCGATCGCGCCGAAGGGCAACGGTGCGAACGGGACGCCGATTGACTCCGGCTGGACGATCGCGAGCGTCACGTTTCCGGTCTCGAACTCGTGCCAGGTCGGCCCGGTGTTCGTGTTCTTCTCGAGCCCGAGCGTCTCGCCGTAGAACGCGAGGGCGCGGTCGAGGTCCTGCGTCGGAACGGCCACGAAATCGACGCGCTGCGCCTCGATCACGCGTCGAACCTCCGGTGGAGCATGAGCGCGTTCCCGTCGGGATCCTTGAAGAAGGCCATTCGGCAGACGCTCGTCGTGACCGTCTCGCCATCGAACGGGACGCCCTTCGCCTCGAGCTCGGCGCGCGCAGCCTCCACGTCCGGAACCCGCAGCGCCAGACCCGCGGGCGACGGCGCGAACGGTTGCCCGATGCTCGCCGGGTCGAAGATGTCGAGCGTCACCTGACCGGCGCGAAATTCCATGTCGTTTTCACCCTCGGTCTCGAGCTCGAGGCCGAGCATCTCGCCGTAGAACTGCTTCGCCCGCTTGATGTCCTGCGTCAGAAACGAGACGAAGTCGACGCGCTCGACCTCGATCAACCGACCGAGCCCTCCATCTGGAGCTGGATCAGCCGGTTCATCTCGACCGCATACTCGAGCGGCAGCTCCTTCGTGATCGGCTCGACGAAGCCGGAGACGATCAGCGCCGAGGCCTCGGCCTCAGAGAGGCCGCGCGACATCAGGTAGAAGAGCTGCTCCTCGCCGATCTTCGAGACCGTCGCCTCGTGGCCGATGTTCACGTCGCTCTCGTCGATCCGGATGTACGGGTAGGTGTCCGAGCGCGAGTCCTCGTCGAGGATGAGCGCGTCGCAGACGACCTTCGACTTCGCGCCGTGCGCGCCCTTTGCGACCTCGAGCAGCCCGCGGTAGCCCGCGCGCCCGCCGCCGCGTGAGATCGACTTCGACGTGATCACCGACGTCGTCTTCGGGGCGACGTGCACGCACTTGCCGCCCGCGTCCTGGTGCTGCCCCTTGCCGGCGAACGCGATCGACAGAACTTCGCCGTGCGCGCGCTCGCCCATCAGCCAGATCGCGGGATATTTCATTGTGAGCTTGGAGCCCAGGTTTCCGTCGACCCACTCCATCGTCGCGCCCTCGTAGGCGACGGCGCGCTTCGTGACGAGGTTGTAGACGTTCGTCGACCAGTTCTGGATCGTCGTGTAGCGGCAGCGCGCGTCCTTCTTCACGACGATCTCGACCACCGCGGAGTGCAGCGAGTCGGACGAGTAGATCGGCGCGGTGCAGCCCTCGACGTAATGGACGTACGCACCCTCGTCGACGAGGATCAGCGTGCGCTCGAACTGGCCCATGTTCTCCGCGTTGATGCGGAAGTAGGCCTGGAGCGGCAGCTCGATCTTCACGCCCGGCGGCACGTAGATGAACGACCCACCCGACCACACCGCCGAGTTGAGCGCCGCGAACTTGTTGTCGTTCTGCGGGATGATCGTCCCGAAGTACTGCTTGACGAGCTCCTCGTGGTCGCGGAGCG
>JACCTU010000070.1 GCA_013812235.1 Actinomycetota bacterium
AGCTCCGCGAAGGCGTCGAGCTCGACGACGGTCGCACCGCACCAGCGCGCGCGAAACGGCTCGGGCCCAGCCGGCTCGAGCTCGCGATCCACGAGGGTCGCAAGCACCAGGTCAAGCGGATGTGCGCCGCGGTCGGCCTGCCGGTCACGCGCCTGCACCGGCCGCGGTATGCCGGTCTCGAGCTCGGTGACCTCGCACCGGGGGCGTGGCGCGAGCTGACCGATGACGAGGTCGAGCTGCTTCGCGCGGCTACTGGTACCAAGTGATCGCTGCCAGGATCCCGAACAGCGCGATCAACGAGTAACCCTCGAACGCCACGGCGCGGCCGTCGCCCGTCACCTGCCACAACGCGATCGCCGTCAAGAAGAGCGCGCCGATGTAGACCGGGTCGAGCACGAACGTGAGCGGCTCCGCGAAGAAGAGCGACAGCAGCACGAGCAGCGGAAACACGACGACGGCCGTCTGCGACACCGCGTTCTTGACGACAGAGACAGCGAGGTCGTTCTCGCCCTTTGCCGCACTCGTGACCGCAACCGCGTTCTCCACTGCGTTGCCGGCGATCGCGACGATCACGAGACCGACGAACGGGCGCGAGATCCCCAACGCGTCGACGGCCGGATCGATCGCGTGGATCAGCCACTCCGAGACGAACGTTGCGCCGAGCCCCGCGCCGAGGATCAGTCCGACGGCCACCGACAGCTTCAGGCCTGCCTCGCGTCTCGCGGCCTCGCGATGCTCTGCCGCTCCCTGGCGCAGGTACGACCACAGCCACACGACGTAGACGCCGAGCAGCAGGACGGCGCCGATCACCGAGATCTCGGTCGCGTGCTCGCTCGCCCTGTCGCCCGACGTGTTCGCGAGCCCCAGCAGCACGATGATGAAGATCGCGAGCATGAGCAAGGTCGCGGTGTCGTTCGGTAGCCGCGCCTGGAACTTCATCACGCCGTCGTGCGACTTCCACGCGCCGACAACGATTGCCAGCCCCAGGATCAGCAGCGCGTTTGAGAAAAGTGCGCCCAGCAACGATGTCTGCGCGACCACGATCTCGCCGGCGTTGAGCGCGAACAACACGACGGAGATCTCGGGGATGTTCCCGAGCGTCGCCTGCAGCACACCGGTCGCTGCGGGCCCGATCCGCACGCTGAGCGCCTCGGTCGCAAACGAGATCGACCAGGCGAGGCCGGCGAGCGCTGCAAGCGACACGAAGAAGAGGACGACGAGCCCGGTGTCCGTGTAGCGCAGGACGCCGGCGAAAACGGTCAGGGCAACGATCCCGCCGAGCAGGATCAGGCGCGTGCGGCCGAGCTCACGCACCCACGAAGCCCATTCGTTCGTACATGCGCTCGAGCGTGGGGTTCGCCACGCCCGCTGCCTTCTCGGACCCCTGTTTCATCAAACGCCGCAACGCCGCTTCGTCGGCGCGCAGCTCGTCGTAGCGCTCCCTGAACGGCGTCAGCAGCGACACCACCGCCTCGCCGACGTCCTCTTTGAACTGGCCGTAGCCAGCGCCGTCGTAGCGCGACTCCACTTCGCTGATCGACACGCCGGTAACCACTGCCATGATCTCGATCAGGTTCGAGACCCCCGCCTTCTCCTCCGGGTCGTGTTTGACCTCGCGCCCGGAGTCGGTGACTGCGGTCTTGAACTTCTTCCTGATCACGTCGGGCGGGTCGATCATCCGCACGACGCCTTGCGGTGCGCCACGCGTCGTCGACATCAGGCGGTCCGGCTCCTGCAGGTTCTTCACGCGCGCGCCCTCTTGCGGGTTGCGCACGCGCGGCACGACGAGCGTCTCTCCGAAGCGCTGGTTGAAACGTTCTGCGATATCGCGGGTCAGCTCGACGTGCTGTCGTTGATCGTCGCCGACCGGGACGACGTCGGTGTTGTAGAGCAGGATGTCCGCGGCCATCAGGACCGGGTACGTGAAAAGCCCCGCCGCCACGAAGTCCTGCTCCTCCGCGCGGTCCTTGAACTGCGTCATCCGGCGGAGCTCGCCCATCGACGTGACGGCGCCGAGCAGCCACGCGGCTTCGGGGTGCGCGGGTACGTGGCTCTGTACGAACACCGTCGATCGCCCAGGGTCGACTCCGGTCGCGATCAGCCACGCGAAGCCGGAGAGCGTCGACTCTCGGAGCACTTCGGGCTCGAACGGCGTCGTGATCGAGTGGAGGTCGACGACGCAGAAGAAGGCTTCCCCGCCGGCGGCCAGCGCCTCGTCCTGCATCTGGAGGTACTGCCGGTACCCGCCGCTGTAGTTGCCGAGCGTCTTGTCACCCGACGCGCGGATGCCCGAGAAGACCCTCACCCGTCGAGCTCGCGCTTCGTCAAGTTGAGGATCTCCCGGTACAGCCCGTGGAGCCCTTCTTCCGTCAACGGCCCGCGGTTTGCGCGCGAGAGGTCGCGCAGGAGCGACTTTTCTTGCTGCGGGTCGACGAACTCGATGCCCTGCGCCTCCTTGTGGCGCTTCAACCGCGCGACGAGCTCGAGCCGCTTGTTCAGCGCGCGGACGATCGCGCGGTCGTTGTCGGAGATCTGTCCGCGCAGCTCCTGAATCAGTCGGTCCGTGTTCTCCTCGCTCGCCAAGGCGCTGAGACTACCGCCCGTAGACTGGGCGAATGTCCACGCAGGCGGCCCCGGAGCTGCTGATTGTCATGGGGCCGGGCGCGACGGCCGACCAGACCGAGCACGTCGTCGCCCGCCTCGCCGAGGTGGGCGTCTCGGCGCGCGTCTCGACCGGCCGCGAGGCGACCGTGATCGGCGCGATCGGCGATCGCGACCTGCTGGCGTCGCTCCCGCTCGAGGCCTACCCGGGCGTCCACCAGGTGCTGCCGATCGTGAAGCCCTACAAGCTCGTCTCGCGCGAGTTGGCCGCGGACCTGACGATGATCGACTCGCTCGGCCGGCGGCTGGGGGACTCCTACTTCGGGCTGATCGCAGGCCCCTGTTCCGTCGAGACGCGCGAGCAGACGCTCGAGACGGCCCGCGTTGTCGCCGCCGCCGGCGGGACGATGCTCCGAGGCGGCGCGTTCAAGCCGCGCTCGTCGCCGTACTCGTTCCAGGGCCTTGGGCAGGCGGGGCTGGAGATCCTCGCCGAGGCGCGCGAGGCGACCGGCCTGCCGATCGTGACCGAGCTGATCGACGTGCGCGATGTCGAGGCCGTTGTCACGTGGGCCGACGTGATCCAGATCGGCGCGCGGAACATGCAGAACTTCACGCTCCTCTCCGAGGTCGGCCGCGCGGAGAAGCCCGTGCTTCTGAAGCGCTCCCCCTCGGCGTCGATCGAGGAGCTCCTGATGGCCGCCGAGTACGTCGTGCGCGAGGGGAACGACCAGGTGATGCTCTGCGAGCGCGGGATCAAGACGTTCGAGACCTCGACCCGGTACACGCTCGACATCGCCGCAGTGCCGGTGCTCAAGCAGGAGACGCACCTGCCCGTCGTCGTCGACCCTTCGCACCCGGCCGGGCGCCGCGACCTCGTGCTGCCGCTGACGCTCGCCGCTGTCGCGGCCGGCGCCGACGGCGTAATCGTCGAGGTACACCCGGACCCCGAGCAGGCGCTCTCGGACGGGCCGCAGCAGATCCCGACGAGTGACTTCCCCGCCTTTGCGAAAGAGGTCGTTGCGCTCGTCGAGTTGATGGGCAAGACGGTCGGTTGACGTGCCCGTCCGTTCACTGGCAGTCGTCGGCACCGGCCTGATCGGCGCCTCGGTCGCTCTCGCCGCACGGCGTGCGGGTGCCGAGGACGTGCGCGGCTACGACCCCGACGAAGAGGCGCTCGCGGGCGCAGTCGAGCGCGGCGCGGTCGAGGCGGCCGGCTCGCTCGCGGAGGCGGTCGGCGACGTCGAGCTCGTAGTTGT
>JACCTU010000101.1 GCA_013812235.1 Actinomycetota bacterium
GGGTTGCGCCGAGCGCATAACCCCCTTGTCGGATCGTGTCCGGAACCGCCCGGAGCGCTTCGCGGGACGCGATGATCACGGTCGGCAGGACGAGCAACGTCAGGATGAGGGCGCCGGCGAGCAGCACCTGTCCGAGCCCGATGCCTCGGACGATGAACGCGAGGCCGAGGATGCCGTAGACGATCGAGGGAACAGCCGCCAGGTTCTGGATGTTCAGCTCGAGCAACCGGTTGTACCAGCGCCTCCGATCGGCGTACTCCTCGAGGTAGATCGCCGTGCCGACGCCGATCGGCACCGTGAAGAGGATCAGCAGAACGCCCATGTAGATCGTCGCGAGGATGGCCGGCCGGGCGCCTGCAATCGTCGGGTCGATCGAGGGCGGGGCCGTGAAGAGCGTCGTGTCGACGTAGGGCCAACCCTTCCGGAAGACGTCCACGAGCAGCGTCGCGAGCGTGACGAAGCCCACGGTGAGCGAGAGCAGCAGGAGCGCCCGGAACACCGCGCCCTTGATGTCGCGCCGGCGTCGCTTCGGGTTCACTCGTACTCCTCGCGGAACCGCTCGACGAGCCTGATCGAGATCACGTTCAGGACGAGCGTCATCAGGAACAGCGTCGCCCCGACCGCGAAGATCGTCTTGTACTCCACCGACCCGGTCGGCACGTCGCCCGCACCCGTCGCTGCGATGAAGGCGGCCATCGTCTCGACGGCCTCGCGCGGGTCGAAATTGAGGTTCGGCTGCTGTCCGGCCGCGACCAGCGCGATCATCGTCTCACCGACCGCGCGGGAGATCCCGAGGACGAACGCCGCGATGATCCCGGAGATCGCGGCCGGTACGACGATGCGGGTGGCGACCTCGCGTCGGGTCGAGCCGAGGGCGAACGCACCGTCTCGGAGGTCGTGGGGAACGGCGGACATCGCGTCTTCGGAGAGCGAGGCGACGGTCGGAAGGATCATCACGCCCATCACGAGGCCGGCGGAAAGCGCATTGAAGATGTCGACGCCGATCCCGAGGTCGCGCAGGAGCGGCGTGAAGAACGTCAGGGCGAAGTACCCGTAGACGATCGTCGGGATCCCGGCGAGGAGCTCGAGCATCGGCTTGAGGATCTTTCGCGTACGCGGGCTCGCGTACTCGCTGAGGTAGATCGCCGATCCCAATCCAAAAGGAATGGCGACGAGCACGGCCCAGAAGGTGACCGAGAGCGTCCCGACGACGAGCGGTACGACGCCGAACAGCGCCGGCTCGAAGAGCGGGGCCCACTCCGTCCCCCTCACGAAATCGACGATCGAGACGTCCTGGAAGAACTCGTACGCCGGGATGAAGAGCGCGGCGATGATCCCGATGGTCGTCGCGACGGAGATGAGCGCACAGAAGCCGAGGAGCCCCTTGACCAGGAGCTCCCCGTACCTGACCCGGCCGGATTGCAGCCGCGCGGGCGCCGCCTCGGCGCGAGCGCTCACCCGGAGGTCGCCGCCGTCAGATCGGCCTTCGCCTTCGCGAGCTGCTCGTCGGTGAGAGGGACGAACTGCGCTGCCTCGGCGATCTCACGCTCGTTTTCGAGGATGAACTCGATGAACGCGTGCACCTCGGGGCGCTCGAACGACGCCTTCTTTGCGTAGATGAAGAGCGGGCGGGAGAGCGGCTTGTACGTGCCGTTCTGCGCCGTCTCCACGGAGGGTGCGACGCAGCCGTCGCCGCCGTCGATCTCGAGGGCCTTCAGCCGGTCCTTGTTCTGCTCGTAGTACGAGAGCCCGAAGTAGCCCAGTGCGCCCTTGTCGCCGGCCACACCCTGCACGGTCACGTTGTCGTCCTCTGTTGCCGCGTAATCGGAGCGGCTGCGACCCTCCTCGCCGTTGATCGCGTCGGTGAAGTAGTCGAACGTCCCGGAGTCGGTGCCGGCGCCGTAGAACTTCATCGGCACGTCGGGAAACGAGGGATCGACGTCGTTCCACGATTTCACTTTCGAGCCGGTGTCCCAGATCTTCTTGAGCTGCGCAACGGCGAGGCAGTCGACCCAGTCGTTCTCGGGGTTCACCACCACCGTCAGCGCGTCATTTGCGATCTGGAACTCGACGAACTCGATGCCCTTCGCCTCGCACGCCACCTTCTCCTCGTCCTTGATCGCACGCGAAGCGTTCGAGAGGTCGGTCTCACCGGCGCAGAACCGCTCGAAGCCGCCTCCCGTGCCGGAGACTCCGACGGTGATCTGAACATCTGGGTGCACGCCGCGGAAGCGCTCCGCCGCGGCCGTCGTGTACGGGCCGACGGTGCTGGAGCCGTCGGCCAGGATCCGACCGGAAAGGTCGCTGGTGGCGGCGGTGCCGGTGTCGTCGGGGCTGCCTGCGCGGTCTCCACCGCAGCCGGCGAGGAGGACGGCAATCGAAAGCAGGACGAGACGCCACATCGAGGCCAGTGTTCCGGGCCGAGCCGGGCGCGTGGGTCGCAGTGCCGTGAACGTCTGGTGACGTTCTGGTGAACGCCTAGAAGACTGCTTCGAGCGGCCAGTAGAGCGCGCCCGCGACGATCGCGGCTGCCGGGATCGTCAGCACCCACGCGAAGACGATGTTCCCGGCGACGCCCCAACGAACGGCGGAGAAGCGCTTCGTCGCGCCCGCTCCCATCACCGCGCCGGAGATGCACTGCGTCGTCGAGACCGGGAACCCGAAGTGGGTCGCAGCGTAGAGCACCGTGCCAGCCGACACCTGGGCGGCGAACCCGTCGACGGGCTCCATCTTGAACACGCGCTGTCCGAGCGTGCGCATGATCCTCCAGCCGCCGACGTATGTCCCGGCTGCGATCGCCAGCCCCGCCGCGATCTTCACCCAGGTCGGAATCTCGAACTCGTCGAGCGAGCCGTGCGCGAACAGGGCCAGCGCGATCACACCCATCGTCTTCTGCGCGTCGTTCGCCCCATGCGTGAACGCGAACCACGTACCCGAGAGCATTTGCCCGTAGCGGAAGAGCCGGTTGCCCGCGCCCGGCGTGATCCAGACGAAGACCCAGTAGAGGACGAGCAGCAGAACGAACGCGCCGATGAACCCGAGGATCGGCGACGCAATCCCCGGGATCACGACCTTTTCCACGAGTCCGTCCCACTCGACGCCCTTGCTGCCCGACTGCACGAGCGCTGCGCCGATCAGCCCGCCGAACAGCGCGTGCGACGAGCTCGACGGGAGCCCCAGGTACCAGGTGAAGAGGTTCCAGGCGATCGCCCCGAGGAGCGCCGCGAGAATCGTCTGCTGTGTCGCCAGCCCGGTGTCGATGATTCCCTGGCCGACCGTCTTCGCGACGGCGGTGGTGACGAACGCGCCCGCGAGATTCGCGAGCGCGGCGACGGTGACGGCCTGTCGCGGCGTGAGCGCGCGCGTCGAGACCGACGTCGCGACCGCGTTCGCGGTGTCGTGGAAGCCGTTCGTGAAGTCGAAGAAGAGCGCCGTCGCGATGACGACGATCAGCAGGACGTCTTCCACTACCGGTTCTTGACGAGGATCGCTTCGAGCACGTCGCCGGCAGTCTGGAACGCGTCGACCGCCTCCTCGAGCTGCTCGTGGATGTCCTTCCAGCGGATGATCGAGATCGGGTCCTGGCCGGAGCGGAAGAGCTCGGCGACGGCCTGGCGCACGAGCCGGTCGCCCTCGTCCTCGAGCTCCCGCAGACCGCGGAGCTCGCCGTTTGCGTCCTTGAACCCGTCGATGCAGCGCACACTCGCGTCGAGTTTCGCCGCAGCACGGTTGATCACGTCGCCCTGCTCGCGGGCCCGCTCGGGGACGCGGCGCACGTCGTACAGCTCGAGGTTCGTCGCCGCGTCGTCGACGTGGTCGCAGATGTCGTCGAGCGCGGTCGCGAGCCGGAAGATGTCGTCGCGGTCGAACGGCGTCACGAATGTCCGGTTGACGAGCCCGACCAGCTCGGTCGTCAGCTGGTCGCCCTTGTGCTCGCGCTCCTTGATCTTCGCGATCAGCTCGCGGCCGTCCTCGGGGTATTGCTCGAGGAGCTCCGCGAGCAGCCGGCTGATCTCAACGATGTTGCTCGAGGCTGCCGTGAACAGCCCGAAGAATGCGCGCTTCTGGGGTTTCAGATTGAGCTTCACCGCGGGCCTTCTACCAGATGTGAAGGGATGGTGAACGCGCTACGGGAAGCGGGAGCGCACCGTGAGGCCGCCGCCGGGCGAGCCGGCAGCCTCGACCGTGCCCCCCGCCGACGTGACGACGTGCTTCACGATCGAGAGTCCGAGCCCGGTTCCTCGCGAGGAGCGGGCGCGGTCGGCGCGGTAGAAGCGTTCGAAGAGGCGGGGGAGGTCCTCTTCGGAGACGCCCTGTCCGTCGTCGGCCACGGTCAGCACGACGGCGCCGTCGCGACGCTCGGCGGACACCCGGCAGCGCGCACCAGGGCCCGCGTAGCGGATCGCGTTCGTGACGAGGTTCTCGAGCACGACGCGGAGCATCCGCGGGCGGAGAGGCACCTCGAGCCCGTCCGGGACGTCGAGTCGGAGCGCGATGTCCCCGCGCGCTGCAGATTCCGTTTGGTCCGCGACCACCTGCTCCGCGATCTCGCGGATCGGTGTTGCTCCGAGCGCGACGACCTCACGACCTGTCTCGAGCTCGGAGAGGAAGAGAACGTCGTCGATCAGTCCCCCGATCTCTTCGACCTCGAGCTTCGCCCGCTCCACGAGCACGGCCGGATCCTCGCCCGGAAGCGTGGCCGTCTCGAGCAACGACATCAGCCGTGCGAGCGGTGTGCGGAGCTCGTGCGACACCGCTGCTGTGAACCCGGAGCGCAGCTCGTCGTACGCCGCGTTGTCCTCCGGCTCGATCAGGTACACGAGCGTCTCGCGGGAGCCGTTCGCGTCGTAGGGCACCTCGACCGCGCGGAGCGCCGAGTCGGGAAGTAGCCTCCCAACCGCGAGCTCGGGCAGTGCCTCGCACGCGCGGCGGCTGGCTGCGACGACACGGCCCTCGCGGTCGAGCGCGACCACGATCTCGCGGCTCTCCTCGATCGCGGCGCGTCCCCGCGCGGAGTCCACCGAGCGGGTGTCGGTCTGCGGCTTGCCTCCGAAGAGCCTCTTCACCACCTCGTCACCAGTTTCTCACCGCGCATGAACCCTGCCGGACCCGGGCGGTCACGATCATCGGAGCTGCATGGCCAAGGTGCTGATCGTCGAGGACGACGAGGTCATCGGCCGCGGGATCTCGGGCCAGCTGGCGAACGCCGGCTTCGAGCCCTTGCTCGTCTCCCGAGGGGAGACCGGGCTGGCGCGCCTCCGCTTCGAGCGGCCGGACGTCGTCGTGCTCGACCTGATGCTCCCGGGGATCGACGGCTGGAAGCTGATCGAGACCGCGCGGTCGGAAGGCATCGGCACGCCCATCCTCGTCGTCAGCGCCCGCGGCACGGAGCAGGACCGCGTGAGAGCGCTCGAGCTCGGGGCCGACGACTATCTCGTCAAGCCGTTCTCGATGCAGGAACTCGTCGCGCGCGTGCGGGCGGCCGCGCGCCGCGGCGTGCGTGCGCAGGACGAAACACGCGGAGAAGCGATCGAGCTCGAGGAGCTGCTGATCGACCCTCGCGAGGTGCAGGCGTACGTCGACGGCGAGAACGCGAACCTGACGCCGACGGAGTTTCGGCTGCTCTATGCGCTCGCGCAGGAGCACGGGCGGGTCGTCACGCGCGAAGAGCTGATGCAGCGAATCTGGGGGAGGCGGCAGCGCCCTCGCGACCGCACCGTCGACGTCTTCGTCCGGAAGCTGCGAGACAAGATCGACCGGCGCGCGTCGAATCACACGTTCCTGCACACGCGCCACGGGGTTGGCTACAAGCTCCAGGCGGCGCCGAAGGGGAGCCCTGAGGCCCCCCTTCGACCGACCGCTCCCTAGCCGACCTGGCGCAGGACCGTCCTGTAGTGGAAGCGCGAGCGCTTCGCCTGCGCGGGCGTCAGCGCGACGTAGTCGGCGCGTTTCGCGATCGAGGCCTGGTTGTTCAGCGCGTACCCGATGAACCCACGGACCGCGGATCGCTCGAACGCTGCACGCTTCGCGTAGATGTACAGGGAGCGCGAGAGCGGCTTGTACGCCCGGCTCTGCACCGTCTTGATGCTCGGGGCAACACATCCGGCACCCCCGTCGACCTTGATCAGCTTCAGCTTGCTCTGGTTCTCGAGGTAGTACGAGAGGCCAAAGTAACCGAGCCCGCCGCGCGTGCCGGAGACACCCTGCACGAGGATGTTGTCGTCCTCGCTCGCGGTGTAGTCCGAGCGGCTGGCCTTCGCCTTGCCGTTGATGAACTCAGTGAAGAAATCGAACGTCCCGGAGTCCGTGCCGGGGCCGAAGAGCTTCAACGGCACATCCGGGAAGCCGGCGCGCACGTCCTTCCAGTTGTCGACCTTCGAGCCGGTATTCCAGATCTTCTTCAGCTCGGCCGTCGTCAGGCAGTCGACCCACGTGTTCTGGCGGCTCGAGACGAGCGAGATGCCGTCGTTCGCCACGGTAAACGCGACCCACTTGATTCCGTTGCTCCGGCACGCTGCGTACTCCGAGGACTTGATCGCGCGCGACGCATTCGCGAGGTCGAGCTCGCCGCGGCAGAACTTCTCGAAGCCGCCGCCCGTGCCGGAGATGCCGACCGTCACACGCACGCCGGGCTGCACCTTGCGGTAGCCCTCCGCGGCCGCCGTAGTCCAGGGCCCGACCGTGCTCGAGCCGTCTGCGGTGACGCTGCCCTTCAGTTGGGGCGCTTTGGCGCCCGCCGCCACCGCCGTCCCGAGCGCAACGAGTGCAATCGCAAGGAACAAAGCTGCCTTTCTCATTCGTCTCTCCCCCTTTGGTGGGTGTCGCTCGAATGGTGGAAGTCGCCGAGCACCGCGTGGGCAGCGGCTTGGTGAACGTCGGGTGACGAGACGGAGAAGCCCGTATCGTTCGCCCGGATGCCGAAGGTGCTGATCGTCGAGGACGACGACGTCATCGCGGCGGGCATCTCGCGCCACCTCGAGGGCGCCGGCTATTCGCCGATCTGGGTGGCGGACGGGAAGCAGGCGCTCGCACGGTTCCGCTTCGAGCAGCCGGACGTCTGCGTGCTCGACCTGATGCTGCCGGGGCTCGACGGGTGGGCCTTCATCGAGAAGGCGCGCGCCGAGGGCATTGGCACGCCGATCATCGTCGTGAGCGCGCGCGGGACCGAGCATGATCGCGTGCACGCGCTCGAGATCGGGGCCGACGACTATCTCGTGAAGCCGTTCTCGATGAGGAGCTCGTCGCGCGCGTCCAGGCCGCCGCGCGGCGCGGCGCCCGGCCGGCGGAGGTGCAGCGCGGCGACGCGATCGAGCTCGAGGAGCTGCGGATCGACCCCCGAGAGGTGCAGGCGTACGTGGACGGCCAGAGCGCGGAGCTGACGCCGACCGAGTTCAAACTGCTCTACACGCTCGCGCAGCAGCCCGGCCGCGTAGCGACGCGCGACGAGCTTCTGCAGAAGATCTGGGGCCGGCGCGAGACCCACCGCGATCGCACCGTCGACGTCTTCGTCGGCCGGCTTCGCGACAAGATCGATCGCCGCGCGTCGAAGCACACGTTCGTGCAAACGCGCTACGGCGTCGGCTACAAGCTGGAGGCCGTGCCGAAGTAACGTTTGCGAAGGGCTAGTCCCACGGCGGCGGGTTGTGAAC
>JACCTU010000123.1 GCA_013812235.1 Actinomycetota bacterium
CCTCGACGATCCACGCCATCGTGGCGGTTTTGCCCGTGCCGGTGGCGCCCAGCATCGTCTGGTAGCGCTCTCCCGCGTGGACGCCCTCGGAGAGCTCCGCAATCGCGCGGGGCTGGTCCCCCGTGGGCTTGTAGGCGGCTGCGGTCTTGAACGGCGGCATCGAGACAGGGTACCGCCGCCCCAGTGCACGACTGCGGGCAGCTCCGGGGAGGTGTGGCGCCGCGGCGTTCTCGGAAGAAGGACGCCACGTGGGAGCAACCAAGCCTCCGTACTCGTCCTACGCCGCAATCGCGGCGACGTTCTTCGGCGGGCTGACGCTCGCGGCTGCGCTCGCGCGCACTCTCGGCCGCGACCCACGGGGCCTGACCGCGCTCGACCTTCTGACGCTCTCAGGAGCGACCTTCAAGGCGTCGCGGACGATCTCGCGCGAGCGGCTTGGGACGTTCCTGCGGGAGCCGTTCGTCGAGGGTGAGGCGGGCGACGGCGACGAGGAGCCCGCCGGGGAGGGTCTTCGCCGGTCGATCGGCGAGCTCGTCACGTGCACACGGTGTGTCGGCGTGTGGGTCGCAGCGGGGCTCGGTTCGGCTCAGGTCGTGACGCCGCGGTTCGGCCGCCTGCTCACCTGGACGCTCGCGGCAGGAGCAGCGAACGACTTCCTGCAGACCGCGTTCGTCGCGTTGAACAACAAAAGCGAGGAGCTCGCCGAGCGCTAGCGCTCGCGGGCCTGGTTGAGTCGTTGCTCGGCGAGGCGGAGCAGCGCCGGGATGCGACCGCACTCCTCGCATGTGTATGTCCGAACTGTCCCGTCCACCCCGCCCGTGACGATCCGATGACTTCCCGGAGCGAACGTCGCGGACTGCAGAGGACCTTCGTGCCCGCGTAGGAAGACGGCAGAGCGGGCGCCGCGAACCGGCCAGAGACCCGACCTCGACGGGCCTGCGGTCACGATCCAACGTCCGTCGGAGCTGATCGCCGCCTCGTTCACGATCGCGAAGTGGAAGCCGAAGATCCGAAGCGCCGCCCCGGTTTCCGCGCTCCACAGGCGGACGGAGTGATCCCTGCTGGCGGTGACCAGCAGCCCGCCGTTCGGGCCGAACGCGATCGAGGTCACGTCGTCGGTGTGGCCATCGAGCTGATGAACGATGCGGCCGTCCACCCAGACGCGCCCGATCCCGTCCGCCCCCGCCGTTGCGATTCGCCCTCCCGTCGAGTCGAACGCGACGTCGAGTACCGGCGCCGGGTGTTTCAGCGAGCCGAGCGATTCCCCCTCGGGAACGCTCCACACACGGACCAGTCCGTCGCGGCCGGCCGTCGCAACCCGACCGGACCGGAGCGCGACCGCCGTGAGCGGCGAGCCGTGGCGGAGCACGCCGGACTCACCGCCGGCGAGCGGCCAGATCCGGGCGACGCCGTCGGAGCCCGCGGTGACGACTAGGCGGTGCTCGCCGCTGATCGCCGCGTCGACGATTGGGGCGCCGTGCGAGAACGTTCGCACGACTCTCCCACCCCGCCAGAGCCGCGCGACTCCTTCCAGACCGGCAGTGAGCATTGTCCCGGCGCCGGCTTCGAATGAGACGCTCGTCACCGCCCCGCCATGACGGCCGATCTCCCGCAGCTCGGGTCGGATGCCAGGGTCCCAGAGCCTCACGGTTCCGTCGTCGCTCCACGTGAGCGCACGCGTGCCGTCCGGTGCAAACGTGGCCCGGACGACTGCGCCACGATGCCCCGCGAGCACGGACTCCGCGATACCGCTCTTCGCCGTCCACACGCGCGCGGTGCTGTCACGGCTCGCGGTGATGACGAAATCGCCGTCGCTGCTGAACCGTGCGCTGTTGACGTAGCCACGATGGCCCAGCAGGTTCGAGCGCAACGTCCCCCGAGCGACGTTCCACACCAGACCCGTCGCGTCATTGCTCGCGGTGGCGAGCAGGACCCGGTGCGGGCTGAACGCCACGTCGGTGACACGCCCGGTGTGCCTGCGGAGCTCGTGGAGCAGGCTTGGAGGGTCGAGTCGCCAGATCCGGGCCGTGCCGTCGGCTCCGGCGGTCGCGAGCAGACGGCCGTTTCGGCTGAAGTCGACCGTCGCGATGACGCCGCGTTGATCGATCA
>JACCTU010000219.1 GCA_013812235.1 Actinomycetota bacterium
CGAGGATGTCCACCGCCTCGCGGGAGTTGACCAGCCGCTTGTCGAACATGGTCGCGAGGATCCCCATGATCTGGACGTTCGGGTTCAGGTTCTCGCGCACCATCGCGAGCGTGTTCTCGAGCTGGACGAGGCCACGGAGCGCGAGGTACTCGGTCTGCACCGGGACGATCACGCCGTCGGAGGCGACGAATGCGTTGATCGTCAGGAGCCCGAGCGAAGGCGGCGTGTCGAAGAGGATGTAGTCGTAGCGCTCGCGGACCGAGACGAGCGCCTTCTCGAGCGCGCGTTCTCGTCCGATCATCGACGCGAGGGCGAGCTCGGCGCCGGCGAGGTCGATCGAGGAGACGGCGAGATCGATCTCGCGCTCCTGAATCACCTGCTCGATCGGCAGCTTGTGGACGAGGACGTCGTACATCGAGCGGTCGATCTCGTCCGGGTTCAGCCCCTGGCTCATCGTCAGGTTGCCCTGCGGGTCCAGGTCGACGCAGAGGACCTTCATCCCCTTCTCTTTCAAGGCGACGGCCAGGTTCAGGGTGGTCGTGGTCTTCGCCACGCCCCCCTTCTGATTGGCGAGTGCGATCACCCTTACCAAGGTCGGTCCTTTCGCGGGTTTGGTCCGCGTATTGGGTCGTGGAAGTAGCCGTGCAAGGGCCATGACCCCGCTCGTTTCGATGGTAGCGGCCGCGTTCCTCCGTCAGACAGTGGACTCTTCCCCGGCCTCGTAGACCAGATGGTCGACCCGGGCGATCAGGCCCACGCCTCGGAAGAAGATCTTGTTCGAGCGGGGGTAGTAGGTGATGTCGTTCGGGTCCCTCGTGCCGTAGGCGAGGACCGTCAGACCGGTCGGGCCGGCGCGCAGGGCGTGTGCGATCCGGGTCCCCGGCAGGCGCGAGATCACGTGGCCGGCGCGGACCGGGTGAGTCTCCGGCTGTGCGCCGTCGTCGAGTGCCTTCGGGGAGGGGGTCAGCTCGAGCGCCCCGTCCCCCTCCAGGACGACGAAGATCTCCTCCTCCGCGGAGTGGCAGTGCGGGGGAGCGTGCAGCTGACCGGCCGGCACCGTGACGTGCTTGAGGCCCGTGCGGATCGAGCCGGCGGCGCTTCCGAGAGGGAGCCAGCCGTGCTTCCCCTCGACCGAGTCGACGTTGACGATGTTCGCGCGCCGGGAGCTCGGAGCGCGGAGCTCGAGCTCGCCCTGCGCTGCCTCGAGGGCCCACGGGTCGATCGGCGGCACCTCGAGCGAGACGCCTGCGCGCACGACGCGCGGTCGCGGCAGCCACGTGATCGTCGGCGTCGAGCGCTCGCCGAACGCGAGCACGTCGAGGCCGTCTGACCCGCCGATCAGGGTGTGCGCCTCCTCGCCGACGCGATGGACGATGCAATCGCCCGCGCGGATCTCGAACGTCTCGCCGTCCTGCCACGAGAGACCCGTTCCGCCGAGCACGAAGAAGATCTCTTCCTCGGCGACCTCGACGTGCACCGGCGACGACTGCTTGCCAGGGCGCACGCGCGCTCGGGTGACGCCGACGTCGCGCGTTCCGGCCGCCTGGCCGAGGTCGTAGCCGTCGAACTCGATCGTGCCCTCGGCCTCGTGTGTCGGTTCGAGGTCATCCCAGTGGGCGATCACGTCTCGAGGAAACCGATGCTCTCGGCGGGAACCATGACGCCCGCGCCGCGGAAGTACATCGCCTTGCGTCGCGGGTAGTAGACGACGTCGGTCGGTTCGCGTGTGCCGTACGCGAGGTAGCTGAGACCGCTCTCACCTGCGGTGAAGGAGTGGCAGAGCGCGGAGCCCGCGGGGAACGAGACGACGTGGCCGCGACGCACTGCGTGCTCTTCCGGCTGGCGGCCGAACTCTCGCCCGACCGGAGTGGGCTCGACGTGCAGGGTTCCCTCGCCGCCGAGGACGACGAAGAGCTCGTCTTCGGCGGAGTGGCAGTGCGGGGGCGCGCCCTCGCCGCCGGGCGGAAGCTTCACGAGGTTGAGTCCTGCCTGCCGCGCGCCCGCGCCGTGCCCGATCGTGAACACTTGTCCATCCCAAACCGGCTCGACGTCCTCCTCGCGCCGGATGTTCGCGGGACGCTCGCTCGGCTCGACCTCGTCGGGGACGCCCGCGTCGACCTCACGCTGCCAGGGCCAGTCGCCCCCA
>JACCTU010000222.1 GCA_013812235.1 Actinomycetota bacterium
GCTTCCGCCTGGTCGTGTTGCGCGAGCTCGTCCAGGTGCTTGGGCAGGGAGCCAGAGTTCGCGCCGATCCGCATCGAGATTCCCGCCGCCTTCGCCGCGGTCACGACCTCAACGACGCGCTCGGTTCCGCCGATGTTGCCGGGGTTGATCCGGACGGCCGCGACACCGGCGTCGATCGCCTTCAGCGCGAGGCTCGCGTTGAAGTGGATGTCGGCGATCACGGGGAGCGGGCTCAGGCGGACGATCATGCGGAGGGCCTCCGCGTCCTCCGTCTTCGGCACCGCGCAGCGGACGACCTCGCACCCTGCGTCGGCGAGCGCGGCGATCTGCGCGATCGTCGCCTGGACGTCGCGCGTCGGCGTCAGCGTCATCGATTGGAGGACCACCGGCGCCCCGCCGCCGATCGGGACGTTGCCTACCCTGATACCGCGCTCACTGGCCACTCGCAGCCAGTCTAGCCAGGGCCTCGACCCCCGAGATCGTTGGAAAGACCGATGAAGAACAGCATCAGCACGAGCGCGATGCCGACGACCGAGACGCGCTCGTAGACCTCGCGGCTCACGCCACGGCGGCGGATCCCTTCCACGATCGAGAAGGCGATGTGCCCACCGTCGAGCGGGAGCAGCGGTAGGAGGTTCAGCAGCGCGAGTGACAGGCTGATGAACGCGAGCAACTGGAGGTACACGCGGAAGTCCACCTCGACGGCCTGGCTCGAGACGCGCGTGATCCCGACGGGGCTCGAGATGTCTCTTCGCCCTTCCTGGGTGACGAGCCGCGAGAACCCGTGGGCGATGGCCTTCGTCACCTCCCACGTCCTTCCGAAGGCCAGTGAGATCGCCTCGCCGGGCGAGTAGCGCTCCCAGCGAGCTCCCGGCCGGAAGCCGACCGCCCAGTTCTGGCCGAGGTAGTGCGTCGGCGTCACGTGGATCCTCCGGGTTGCGCCCTTGCGATCGACCACCAGCGTGATCGGCTTGCCTTCCGACTGCTGCACGGCGTCGAACACCTGGTTGAACTCGGTGACGCGCTGACCGTCGACGCCGACGACGCGGTCGCCCGCCTGAAGGCCTGCGAGCTGCGCCGGGCTGCCGGGCTGCACCTCGCTGACCGAGAGCGTGGCGACGCGAACGCCGAACGCGAAGACGATCGCAAGGAGCGCGACCGCGAACACGAGGTTCGTGCCGGGACCGGCGAAGATCACCGCGACCCGCTTCCAGGTGCGCGCGCGCCAGTACGCGTCGCCACCGAGCCCGTCGCGGAGCTCGCTCAGCCCGCGCTCCGCACTGCGCCGCGCCGCAGGCGTCAGCTCGACGCCCTTGATGCCGGCCCCGAGTGCGTCGAGCTCGACTCCCGCCGTGTACTCGCCGCGCTCGAGCCGCCGCTTCATGCGCTCGACCGAGCCCGTCAACTCCGGCGCCTCGTGCACGGCCCGAGTGAAATACGTGTCGAGGTCGGACGGAGCAGGTCGGTGCATGCCCGGGATCTTCACGTAGCCCCCGAGCGGAACCGCGCCGATGCCGTACTCGATCCCGCCGCGGTTCACCTTCGCGATCGCCGGCGGAAAACCCAGGTAGAAACGGCGCGGGCGCATCCCGAGAGCGCGTGCGGTGAAGAAATGCCCCGCTTCGTGGATCAGCACGAGGAACGCGAGCCCGAGGACCGCGACGAGCCAGCTCATGCGCTCACTCCTTCGGCGACCGTGCGCGCGGCGGTGTCCGCTTCGACGAGCTCGCTCAGGTCGCGAGCCGGGGCGCCGTCCGACGCAGCCAATGCCTCGTCCACCGCATCCGCGATACCCAGGAACGAGAGACGACCGTCGAGAAACGCCTCGACCGCCACTTCGTTCGCCGCGTTGAACACACAGGGGAAGGTACCGCCGCGCTCCCCCGCGTCGCGGGCGAGCCGGAGCAGCGGGAACGTCTCGAGGTCTGGCGCCTCGAACTCGAGCGTCGTGCCCGCGAGCTCGAGCCGCGGCACGGGCGTCGCGGCCCGTGCCGGGTACGTCAGTGCAAACGAGATCGGGACCCGCATGTCGGGGTGGCCGAGGTGCGCGAGGGCGGCGCCGTCCCGGAAGCGCGCGACGCCGTGCACGACGGAGCTCGGGTGGATGACGACGTCGATCTTCTCGAAGGGCACTCCGAACAAGAAGTGCGCCTCGATCAGCTCGAGGCCCTTGTTCGCGAGCGTCGCGGAGTCCACGGTGATCTTACGGCCCATCCGCCAGGTCGGATGCTCGAGCGCCTGCTCCGGCGTCACGTCGGCGAGCTCGCCCCGCTTCCGGCCGCGGAACGGTCCCCCGGACGCGGTCAGGACGAGCGAGTCGACCTCCTCCGCACGGCGGCCATCGAGGCACTGGAAGAGCGCCGAGTGCTCGCTGTCGACCGGCAGCAACAGCCCTCCCCCCCGCTCCTGAGCGGCCAGCACGAGCTCGCCTCCGGCGACCAGGCTCTCCTTGTTCGCGAGCGCGAGCGTGACTCCGCGCTCCAGCGCCCAGAGCGTGGCCGGGAGCCCCGCGAACCCTAGGACCGCGTTCAGCACGATGTCCGGCTCCGCTCGGTCGAGGAGATCGGTCAAGTCTCCGCCGACCTGCGTCAGCGGTGCGAGGCCGTCGATCGGCTCGGATCCCGACGCGGCCGCGACCAGCTCGAGCCCGGCGTTCGCCTCGACGATCTCGATCGCCTGCCTTCCGATCGAACCGGTCGCACCGAGGAGCGCGACGCGCGTCATCCCTGCAGCGCCACGATCGTGTAGTAGCCCGCGACCGAGGCGAAGAGCAACGAGTCGATCCGGTCGAGGACGCCGCCGTGCCCGCCGAGCAGGCGCCCG
The DNA here is from genome assembly GCA_013812235.1 of Actinomycetota bacterium. Taxonomy (GTDB): domain Bacteria; phylum Actinomycetota; class Thermoleophilia; order Gaiellales; family Gaiellaceae; genus JACCTU01. The sequence goes on from JACCTU010000222.1 coordinate 2,824, forward strand.
GTGTCCTTCACCTGCATGTCGCGCTTGACCGCGGACTCGAAGAGGTCGCCGATCGTGCCCGCGAGCGCCAGCACCGCG
>JACCTU010000223.1 GCA_013812235.1 Actinomycetota bacterium
CGCATGTTGCCTCGGCAGGCTAATCGAGCGGAATCAGCGACGCTTCGGCCATCGCGAGCGCCGCCGGCTTCGCCATCTTCAGCCGCTTCGGGCGGTGCATGCCGCCCTCGATCCACCGGTCGATCTCGAAGAAGAGCTCGTCGACGAGGATGTCGGAGCTGACCTTCTTCAGCACCCGGCCGTGCGCGTAGAGGAAGCCGGTGTCGCGGCCCCCTGCGATCCCGAAGTCGGCGTCGCCCGCCTCCCCCGGCCCGTTGACGGCGCAGCCCATCACCGCGACCTCGAAGTGCTGCGGGTACTGCTTCAGGCGCTCCTCGACCCGCTCCGCCAGATTCCAGACGCCCACGTTGTCGCGCCCGCAGCTCGGGCACGCGATCATGATCGGCCCGCGCTCGCGGAGGCCGAGCGCCTTGAGGATCTCCCACGCCACCTCGATCTCCTTCACGGGGTCGGCGGTGAGGCTGACCCGCAGTGTGTCGCCGATCCCGTCCGCGAGCAGGGCGCCGATGCCGATCGCGCTGCGGATCGACCCCGCGAACGGCGTGCCTGCCTCCGTGACGCCGAGGTGCAACGGGTACGGCACCTTCGCGGCGAGCATCCGGTACGCGCGGATCATCGTCGGAACGTGCGTCGACTTGACCGAGATCTTGAAGTCGAAGTAGTCCAGCCTCTCGAGCAGCTCGACCTCCTCGAGCGCTGCGGCCACGAGCGCCTCCGCCTGGTCGACTTGCGACAGCTCGTACAGGTGCTTCGGCAGCGAGCCGGAGTTCGCGCCGATCCGCATCGAGATTCCCGCCGACTTCGCGGCAGTGACAACCTCCGCGACGCGTTCGGGGCCGCCGATGTTGCCGGGGTTGATCCGGACGGCCGCGACGCCCGCGTCGATCGCCTTGAGCGCGAGGCTCGCGTTGAAGTGGATGTCGGCGATCACGGGGAGCGGGCTCAACCGGACGATCATCCGGAGCGCCTCGGCGTCCTCCGTCTTGGGCACCGCGCAGCGAACGACCTCACAACCGGCGTCGGCGAGCGCCGCGATCTGCGCGATCGTCGCCTGGACGTCGCGCGTCGGCGTCAGCGTCATCGATTGGAGCACGACCGGCGCTCCACCGCCGATCGGGACGTTGCCTACCCTGATACCGCGTTCGCTGGCCATCTCCCAGCCAGTCTAGCCAGGCCCTCTGCCCCCGAGATCGTTCGAGAGACCGATGAAGAACAGCATCAGCACAAGCGCGATCCCGATGATCGAGACCCGCTCGTAGACCTCGCGGCCGACCGCGCGGCGACGGACGCCTTCCACGATCGAGAACGCGATGTGTCCGCCGTCGAGCGGCAGGAGCGGAAGCAGGTTGAGCAGAGCGAGCGACAGGCTGATGAACGCGAGCAGCTGCAAGTACACGCGGAAGTCCGCCTCGACGGCCTGACTCGACACGCGTGTGATCCCGACGGGGCTCGAGATGTCTCTGCGCCCTTCCTGGGTGACGAGGCGCGCGAAGCCGTGGCCGATCGCCTTCGTCACCTCCCACGTCCGGCCGAACGCGAGCGAGATCGCCTCGCCGGGGGAGTAGCGCTCCGAGCGCACTCCCGGCCGGAAGCCGACCGCCCAGTTCTGGTCGAGGTAGCGCGTCGGCGTCACGTGAATCGTCTGCGTGCGCCCGTCGCGATCGACCGCCAGAGTGACCGGCCTGCCATCCGCCGCCTGCACCGCGTCGTAGACCTCGTTGAACTCGCCGACTTGCTGCCCGTCGACGCCGACGATGCGGTCGCCGGCACGAAGCCCCGCGAGGTCACCCGGGCTGCCGGGCTGCACCTCGTTCACGCTCAGCGTTGCCACACGAACCCCGAACGCGAACACCACGGCGAGGAGCGCGATCGCGAAGAGAAGGTTCGTGCCGGGCCCGGCGAAGATGACCGCGACCCGCCTCCAGGTGCCTGCGCGCCAGTACGCGTCGCCGCCGAGCCCGTCGCGGAGCTCACTCAACCCGCGCTCCGCGCTGCGCCGCGCTGCCGGAGACAACGCTACGCCCCGCACGCTTACCTCGAGGGCCGCGAGCTCGACGCCCTCCGTGTACTCGCCGCGCTCGAGCCTCCGCTTCATTTGCTCGACCGAGCCCGTCAGCTCAGGCGCCTCGTGCACCGCCCGTCCCAGATGCGCGTCCACGTCGGACGGCGCGGGCCGGTGCATGCCCGGAATCTTCACGTAGCCACCGAGCGGGATCGCTCCGATGCCGTACTCGATCCCCCCGCGGTTGAACTTTGCGACGGCCGGCGGGAAGCCGATGTAGAACCGCCGCGGGCGCATTCCGAGCGCGCGCGCGGTGAAGAAGTGGCCAGCCTCGTGGATCAGCACGAGGAACGCGAGGCCGAGGATCGCGACGAACCAGCTCACGCGCCTACTTCGGCGGCGATCCGGCGAGCGGCGGCGTCCGCCTCCACCAGGTCGCTCAGGTCTCGAGCAGGCGCACCGTCCGACGCAGCAAGCGCCTCGTCCACTGCATCGGCGATCCCGAGGAACGGGAGACGGCCGTCGAGGAAGGCCTCGACCGCCACCTCGTTCGCCGCGTTGAACACGCAGGGAAGGGTACCGCCGCGCTCGCCGGCCTCCCGAGCGAGACGCAACAGGGAAAACGTCTCGACGTCGGGCGCCAAGAACTCGAGCGTCGTGCCTGCGAGCTCGAGACGCGCCACGGACGTCGGCGCCCGCTCCGGGTAGGTGAGCGCGAACGAAATCGGCACCCGCATGTCCGGGTAGCCGAGGTGGGCGAGCGAGGCACCGTCGCGGAAGCGCGCGAGGCCGTGGACGACGGAGGTCGGGTGGATGACGACGTCGATCTGCTCGTACGCGACGCCGAACAGGAAGTGCGCCTCGATCAGCTCGAGCCCTTTATTCGCGAGCGTCGCGGAGTCCACGGTGATCTTACGTCCCATCCGCCAGGTTGGATGCGCGAGCGCCTGCTCCGGCGTCACGTCGACCAGCTCGTCTCGTCGGCGACCGCGGAACGGCCCCCCGGACGCCGTGAGGACGAGCGAGTCAACCTCCTCCGCCCGACGCCCCTCGAGGCACTGAAAGAGCGCAGAGTGCTCGCTGTCCACCGGCAGCAGGAGCCCGCCCCCGCGCTCCCGAGCTGCGAGCGCGAGCTCGCCCGCCGCGACGAGGCTCTCCTTGTTCGCGAGCGCGAGCGTCACCCCCCGCTCGAGCGTCCAGAGCGTCGCCGGGAGCCCCGCGAACCCGACCACGGCGTTCAGCACGACGTCCGGCTCCGCGCGCTCGAGGAGCTCGGTCAAGTCCCCGCCGACCTGCGTCCAGGGTGCGAGCCCGTCGATCGACTCGGACCCCGAGGCGGCCGCAACCAGCTCGAGGCCGGGGTTCGTCTCGACGATCTCGATCGCCTGCCGGCCGATCGACCCCGTCGCACCGAGGAGCGCGACGCGCGTCATCCCTGCAGCGCCACGATCGTGTAGTAGCCCGCAACCGAGGCGAAGAGCAGCGAGTCGATCCGGTCGAGGACGCCGCCGTGCCCGCCGAGCAGGCGCCCGGTGTCCTTCACCTGCATGTCGCGCTTGACCGCGGACTCGAAGAGGTCGCCGATCGTGCCCGCGAGCGCCAGCACCGCG
>JACCTU010000195.1 GCA_013812235.1 Actinomycetota bacterium
CCGGCAGAGCAGTCGAAGTGAGGGCTCGTCCTCCACGACGAGCACGGTGCCGCCCCACGACGCCATTTGCGTGAGGCTAGCGGAGTGGCCGTATCCCCGGAGCGGGGCATCCCGTTTAGAAGTAGTAATGCGCAGCGAGCGAGCGAACACCGGTGGCTCCGAGCGAGCCGGGACGCGGGAGGTCATCCAGGGACTCCCTAAGCCCACCACGGCCTTCCGCCGCCGCGCGTGGCTCCAGTTCCAGCGCGCACTCGACCCGCTGTCGCCGCCCAAGCCGTTCAGGATCGAGCGGCGCTGATCCGCTCGAGCGCGAGCTCCTTGCCAAGGAGCTCGAGGCTCTCGAACAACCCCGGCGACACCTTCGACCCGGTCACAGCGAGTCTGATCGGCGCGAACGCGTCGCGCGGCTTCAGACCGAGTTTCTCGGCGAGCTGGCGGAGCGCAGGCTCGATCGCTTCGGCGGTGAACGGCTCGACGTCGCGAAGGGTGCGCTCGGCCTCCGCGAGGAGCGCGCCGTCGAGCTGGTGGCCGTCGAGCGACACGTCGCCGAACAGGAACCCCGCGAACGCGGGAAAGTCGCCCAGCTTCGCGATCTTCTCCTGCACGAGCGGGGCCGCCTTGTGGACGAGCTCCGCGTCCCAGTCGTAACCCTGCTCGCCGAGGTAGAGCAGCAGCTCGTGCGCGTACTCGTCGCGCGGCAGCGCACGCAGGTAGACGCCGTTCATCCAATCGAGCTTCTGGAAGTCGAACGCTGCGGGGCTCGACTGCACGCGCGAAAGGTCGAAGCGCTGGACGAGCTCGTCGCGCGACATGATCGTCGTCTCGCCGTCGGGCGCCCACCCGAGCAGCGAAAGGAAGTTGAGCAGCGCCGCCGAGATGTACCCCGCGTCGCGGAACTCCTCGACGCTGACGGCGCCGTGCCGCTTGGAGAGCTTCTTCCCGTCCGTCCCGAACACGCTCGGCACGTGCGCGTAGACCGGCGGCTCGGCGCCGACCGCCCGGATCAGGTTGATCTGCTTCGGCGTGTTCGAGACGTGGTCGTCGCCTCGGATCACGTGCGTGATCCCGTCCCAGACGTCCTCCATCGGCGAGGCGAAGTTGTACGTCGGGCGGCCGTCGGAGCGGACGAGCACGAGGTCCTCGAGCTGGTCGTTCGGGAACTCGATGTGCCCCCGGACGACGTCTTCCCAGTTCGTGGTGCCTTCGTCCGGCATGCGGAAGCGGATCGCACCGTCGTCTTCGTAGGACTTGCCCTCGTCGACGAGACGCTGCGCCACCTCGCGGCAGTCGTCCATCCGGTCGAGCTGGAAGGTGTGGTCGCCGTCCCAGTCGAGCCCGAGCCAGCGGAGCGACTCCTGGATCTGGTCGACGGCCTGCGCGACCTCGCGGCTCGTGTCCGTGTTCTCGATCCGCAGCTTGAACTCGCCGCCGTCCTGCGCCCGCGCGAAGAGCCAGTTGAAGACGGCCGTGCGCACGCCCCCGATGTGGAGCATCCCGGTCGGGCTCGGTGCGAAGCGGACTTTCACCACGTGGATAGCGTAGGCGCGTGCGCGTTCTGACGCTCCGGGAGCTCAACCGAACGCTTCTCCTCCGGCAGCTGCTCCTGAGCCGCGAGCGGCTCGGCCCCGCGAACGCGATCAAGCGGCTCGCCGCCCTCCAGGCGCAGTGGGTCCCGTCGCCGTACGTTGCGCTCTGGTCTCGTCTCGAGGGCTTCGGACGAGAGCAGCTCACGCGGGCGCTCCGACGCGAGCAGGTGGTCAAGGGCGCGCTGATGCGCGGCACGCTGCACCTCGTGAGCGCGCGGGACTACCCGCTCTACGCCACCGCTTTGCGGAAGGAGGTGGCGCCGTGGTCGAACGGCCGTGCGAAGCCTTCGCCCGAGCTCGTCGCCGAGGTCCGGGCGCACGTCCGCCGCGAGCCGAGAGCTGCCAGGGAGCTCGTCGCGTTCCTCGAGGAGCGTCGCGGGCCGGCCCTCGAGATCGAGAACCTCCGCGACCTCGCGTGGCTTCGACACCTGATTCCGCTCGAGCCGCTGCCGAACACTGCCGAGTGGGGCTTCTCCCGCGGCGTCCGCTTCCGCGCCGCCACGTTCCGCCGGCCGCCGGTCGCCGACGCGCTCGCGCACCTCGTCAAGCGGTACCTCTCAGCCTTCGGGCCGGCGACGAGGGCAGACCTCGCGTCGTGGAGCGGGCAGCTGCTCCGGACGCTCGACTCCGCGCTCGAGTCGATCCGGCTCAGGCGCTTCCTCGACGAGGAGGAGCGCGAGCTGCTCGACCTGCCGCGCGCGCCGCTGGCCCAGGGCGACGAGCGGGCGCCGGTCCGCTTCCTTCCCCGCTGGGACGAGCTCTTGATCGCGCATGCGGACCGCCGTCGCGTTCTTCCCGAGGAGCATGCTGCGCGCAAGCTCGTGCATGGCGGCGCGCCCACGGTGCTCGTCGACGGCTTCGTCGCGGGCACCTGGAAGCTCGACGCCGGGCGCGTCGCGGTCGAGCCGTTCGCACCGCTCCCGCGCACGATCCGGCGAGAGCTCGGCGAGGAAGCGGCACGGCTCGAGGCGTTCCTCGCGTGACGCCCACCCTCACCCTCCGAGAGCTCAACCGCGCGACCCTGGCGCGGCAGCTCCTGCTCGAGCGAAGGCGCACGCCGGCGACCGCGGTGATCGAGCGCCTCGCCGGGATGCAAGCGCAGTGGCCGCAGGCGCCGTACGTCGGGCTCTGGTCGCGCCTCCCCGGTTTCCGGCGCGAAACGCTCGAGCGCGCGATCCGCTCGGGCAAGGTCGTGAAGGCGACGGTGATGCGGGGCACCCTGCACCTCGTCACCGTCCGCGACTACGCGCTGTTCTTCTCGGCGCTGCAGGGCTTGCGGCCCTGGGGGGACCCCGAGTCGGTGGAGCTCGGCCGGAAGCTCGTGCCCGCGATGCGCGCGCTCTTCGCCGACGGGCCGCTCACCTTCCAGCAGGTGCTCGACCACCTCGAGCGAACGCACGGCACGGTCGACGAGCTGACCCGCCGGCGCGCCTGGTTCGCCGCGCGCACCGGCGCGCACGTCCTGCACGCCCCCGACACCGCGCTCTGGTCCTCGCGCCCGCAGGCGCTGTTCGCTGCGATCGACGAGCCCGAGGTCGTGGAGACGAGGCTCGCGCGTGCGGAGCTCGTCCGGCGCTACCTCGGCGCCTTCGGTCCCGCGAGCCGCGCGGATCTCGCAGACTGGTCGGGCATGCGGGTGTCAGACTTCGCCGAGGCGTTCGAGACGCTCGAGCCGCTTCGGCGCTTCCGCGACGAGAACGGACGCGAGCTCCTCGACCTTCCGCGCGCGCCGCTCCCGGCCGCCGACACGCCCGCGCCGGTCCGCTTCCTCCCGAAGTGGGACAACGTGCTGCTCGGGTTCGCGGATCGTACGCGCATCCTCCCGGAGGAGTACCGCAAGACGGTGATCGCCAAGAACGGCGACGTCGCGCAAACGTTTCTCGTCGACGGCGTCGTCGCGGGCCGTTGGCGCCAGGAGAACGGCAAGGTCGCTCTCGAGCCCTTCGCGCCGCTCCCCCGCGTCGTTCGCAGGGAGCTCAAGGACGAAGGCGCGCGGCTCGCGGAGTTCGCATGCTGATCGGCGCGCACTGCGCGGGCGGCGTGAAGGGGGCGCTCGACAAAGCGGTCGAGATCGGCGCCGACGCGGTTCAGCTGTTCACGCAGAGCCCCCGCGCGTGGAAGCCGCCGACGCCGAACCCCGAGCTCTACGACGCGTTCCGCGCGCAGCGTGAGGAGACCGCGATCGGCGCCGTCCTCTGCCACGCGATCTACCTCGTCAACCTCGCCGCTCCGAACGACGAGGTCTACGAGAAGAGCGTCGCCACGATGCGCAGCACGATGGAAATCGCCTGCGCGATCGAGGCCGACGGCGTCGTCTTCCACGTCGGCTCGCACCTCGGCTCCGGCTTCGAGCACGGGCTCGAGCGCGTGCTGCCCGCGATGGAGCAGGTGCTCGAGCGCTGCTCGGAGCGCACGTGGCTGCTGATGGAGAACTCGGCGGGCGCGGGCGGCACAATCGGTCGCTCGATCGAGGAGCTCGCGACGCTCTTCGAGAAGCTCGACCGCCACCCGCGGCTCGGCGTGTGCCTCGACTCGTGCCACCTCTACGTCTCCGGCTGCGACGTCACGGACCCGAACGCCGTCGCCGCCGTCCTTCGTGAGCTCGACGAAGCGGTCGGGCTCGACCGCCTCCGCTGCCTGCACGTGAACGACGCGAAGACGGCGCTCGGCTCGAACAGCGACCGCCACGACAACATCCTCGACGGCGTGATGGGCGAAGGACTCGGCGCGTTCCTCGCGCACCCGAAGGTGCAAGGGCTGCCGGCGATCCTCGAGGTTCCCGGTGCAGACGACCGCGGGCCGAACGCCGACGAGCTCCGCAAGACCCGCGAGCTCCACGCGCGCTGGACCTCCGCAGTTCCGAATCCGCTCGCGCGGACTCGGAACGCTCAACACCCCTAAAGGCGGCCGCTCCGCGGCCGCTCGCGCTGAACCCTGAACGCCTAGGAACGAATCTGCGCAAAGATCCGGAAGTTCGGCTGTCCGTCGGGCAGCTCGAAGAACTCCGGGTTGACGCAGCCGAGGTCGTCCGTCCGGCTCTCGTACGTGCTCTCGACCTCGGTGTGGCACATTGGCAGCGGTTGGCGAATCGCGCGCACCGCGCCGAAGCCGCCGTGCCGCTCGGCCGCCTCGAGCTTGTCGAGGTCGATCTCGACCGCGTAGACCTTCTGCAAGCAGCCGACGTAGCGATGCCCGTGCGCCTCGTAGGCGTAGAGGAACGGGCAAGCCTTCGCGATGCAGGCCGAAGGGTGCACGACCTTGTCGCAGTGCACCTCGCAGCGCCGGCACTCGACCTCGTCCTGGGGCCGCAGGGGGAGGGTGGCGGCGGACTGCTCGACGTACGCCATG
>JACCTU010000210.1 GCA_013812235.1 Actinomycetota bacterium
ACTAGGGACACATCCCGGTCACGGGCTCGGCCGGTAGAGTCGAGCCCGTGACCGACCCCTTCGCCGCACGCTCGACGTTGCGCGTCGGAGGCGGGGAGCACGAGATCTTCCGCCTCGACGCCCTGCAGGACCGCTTCGACGTCGAACGGCTCCCCTACACCCTCAAGATCCTGCTCGAGAACGCGCTCCGGACCGGCGACGAGCGCGATGTCGAGGCCGTCGCGGGCTGGGACGCGAGCGCCGATCCGAGCCAGGAGATCGCCTTCACGCCGGCCCGCGTGCTGCTGCAGGACTTCACCGGGGTGCCCGCGATCGTCGACCTCGCCGCGATGCGCGACGTGATGCGCGACCTCGGCGGCGACGCGAAGCGGATCAACCCGTTGCTGCCCGCCGAGCTCGTGATCGACCACTCGGTGCAGGTGGACGAGTACGCGACACGCGTCGCGATGCGCCACAACACGGAACTCGAGTTCGAACGGAACAAGGAGCGCTACGCGTTCTTGCGCTGGGGACAGTCGGCGTTCCGCAACTTCAAGGTCGTCCCGCCGAACACGGGCATCGTCCACCAGGTCAACCTCGAGTACCTCGCGCGGGTCGTCGAAACGCGCGACGGCCAGGCGTTTCCCGACACGCTCGTCGGAACCGACTCGCACACGACCATGATCAACGGCCTCGGGGTGCTCGGCTGGGGAGTCGGCGGGATCGAGGCCGAGGCCGCGATGCTCGGGGAGCCGGTCTCGATGCTCGTGCCGCAGGTGGTCGGGCTCAAGCTGAAAGGGAAGCTCCCGGAGGGCGCGACCGCGACCGACCTCGTGCTCACGGTCACCGAGATCCTGCGGCGGGTCGGCGTCGTGGGTCGGCTCGTCGAGTACTTCGGCGAAGGTCTGACCTCGCTGCCGCTCGCCGACCGCGCGACGATCGGGAACATGTCGCCGGAATACGGCGCGACGTGCGGGTTCTTCCCCGTCGACGACGTGACGCTCGGCTACCTGCGGCTGACGGGTCGGAGCGAGGAGCGGATCGAGCTCGTCGAGGCGTACTGCAAGGAGAACCTGCTCTGGCACGACCCCTCGCACGAGCCGGCGTACACGGAGATCGTCGAGCTCGAACTGAGCGAGGTCGTCCCGTCGATCGCCGGACCGCGGCGACCGCAGGATCGCGTCGCGCTCTCGGACGCGAAGAACTCGTTCCTCGGCGCGCTCGAGTCGTTCGGGATCCCCTACGGCGACGCGCACGACGAGCAGGTGGCCGAGACGTTTCCCGCGAGCGACCCGACGGCGGAGCAGCACCCGGCGCACAACGGCGTCGACGAGACGGAGGCGCCCGTGGACGTCCCCGAGACGGTCGTCGCCGAGCGCGCGAAGCCGGTCCCCGTGACGATGAACGGAGACCGTTTCGACCTCGAGCACGGCGCGGTCGTGATCGCCGCGATCACGAGCTGCACGAACACCTCCAACCCGCAGGTGATGATCGGCGCCGGCCTGCTCGCGAAGAAGGCGATCGAGAAGGGCCTGATGCGCAAGCCGTGGGTGAAGTCGAGCCTCGCGCCCGGGTCGAAGGTGGTCACCGAGTACTACGAGCGTGCGGGCCTGACGCCGTACCTCGAGCAGCTGGGCTTCCACACCGTCGGCTACGGCTGCACGACGTGCATCGGCAATTCCGGTCCACTACCGGAGGTGATCTCCGCAGCGGTCACGGACGGGGAGCTCGTCGTCGCCTCGGTGCTCTCGGGCAACCGAAACTTCGAGGCGCGGATCCACCCCGAGGTGAAGGCGAACTACCTCGCCTCCCCACCGCTCGTCGTCGCGTACGCGCTCGTCGGCCGCATGGACGTCGACCTGACGACCGAGCCGCTCGGGCAGGACCAGAACGGCGAGGACGTCTTCCTCCGCGACATCTGGCCGACCTCGGCGGAGATCCAGACGGCGATCACGGCATCGGTGCACGAAGGGATGTTCCGCAGCACGTACGGCGACGTCTTCGCCGGCGACGACAACTGGCGTTCTCTCGACCCGCCCGAAGGCGAGCTGTTCGCCTGGGACGACGGGTCGACCTACGTCAGGCGCCCGCCCTACTTCGACGGCATGCCCCGCGAGCCCGAACGCGTCGAGGACGTCGTCGGCGCGCGCTGCCTCGTGATGCTCGGCGACTCGGTCACCACCGACCACATCTCACCCGCCGGGTCGATCAAGCCCGAGTCCCCGGCCGGCAGGTACC
>JACCTU010000214.1 GCA_013812235.1 Actinomycetota bacterium
GCTCCGATCGTCCGCTGGTCGTGAACGAGGAGCGCCGCGCCGACGAAACCGGAGACGAGTAGGACGATGCCCGGGTAGAGGAACAACCAGCGCGGGCTGTAGAGCAGTAGAAGTCGCAGGCTCCGCCATCCGTCCCGCCAGGTTCGCAGGTGTGGCTCGCGGCCCTCCGCGTCAAGGGAAAGGGTCGTGGGAACCTCGGTGACGTTCAGGTTCTGAACGGTTGCTTTCACGATCATCTCGATCGCGAATTCCATTCCCGCCGATCGAATGTCGAGGTCGATGATCTTGAGGCGGTCGAACCCCCGAAGGCCGCAGTAGATGTCGCCGCACCTGGTACCGAAGAGCCTTCGGCCGATCACCGAAAGGACCGGGTTGCCCAGGTGACGGTGCAGCCATGGCATCGCCCCGGGATGGATCCCGCCAGCGAACCTGTTGCCGACGACGAGGTCGTTGCCTGCACGCAACTGCTCGACGAAGGGCCCAAGCGCCCCGAAGTCGTAACTGCCGTCGCCGTCACCCATGATCACGTAGCGGCCGTGCGCGGCCGCGATTCCGCCCGAAAGCGCATTGCCGTATCCCCGTGCCGCGACGTCAACGACTCGCGCCCCGTGAGCGGTGGCGATCGCACGTGAGTCATCCGTCGATCCGTTGTCTGCCACGATGACCTCGCCAGACGTGTTGCATCGTTCGAGCGAGCCCTTGGCCGCGTCGATGCACGCGCCGATCGTGCGCGCCTCGTTCAAACACGGGATCACGACGGACACCTCGGGCGAACTCGTCGTCTCGAGCACTACGTCTCCAGTCTCGGCCTGCGTCTCGTCAAAAACCCGCGTAAGCCTACGCTGGGTGAACGTAGACGAGCCAGTTGCCGGCGCGATACCTGCGGTACCCCGCCGCGAGCAGACGCGGTCGAAGAGCCTGTTCGACCGTCGACTCCGCGCCGAAGACGCGAGCCGGGTGGTCACGAGCCCGCACCCGCAGGTCGTACGGCTGATAACGAACGAAGCCCGTGGACGTCGCGATGATGCGTTCCGCGCTCTCGAAGCTGAGCCGATAGGCGATCCAGTAGTCGGCGAGGACGTAGCGTTCTCCTTCGCGTTCGAGCCTGTCGATCGCGGGCTTCAGATCCCCTGCGGGGCGGCCCTCCACCGCGTCCGGCTGGAACAGACGGTCGTCCTCCATCCGCCCGAGTCCCAGGATCGAGAGGCCGACGGCGAAACCGACCGCGACAACGGTCGCGAGCGGTGTCGCAAGCGCTCTCCCGAGCAACAGCGCGAGGACCGGGGCGACGTACACGACGTAGCGAGGTTCGGCGAAGTAGTACGTGTACGTCGAGAATGCGTAGAGCAGCGGGAACGCTGCGGCGACAACGAGGAGCGGCTCGAGTCCGTCCTCCTTCCTACGCACGAGCGCGACGACGAACGCCGCAATCGCAGGGACGACGACGGCCCAGCCGAGCAACGGCCCGGCGACCCATTCGAGCGAGAACGGCACGCGCATGCCGAGCCACGTCGGCAGGACGTGGACGAACAGGTGCTCGAGCCGTCCGGCGTACGTGCTCGTGTACCCCGCACCCGGTCCGAACTCGAGCGAAAGCCAGCCGTTCCGGGCGTTCCATGCGACCCACGGCGCAAGCCCAAGCACGAGCCCCGGCACCGCGAAGAGTGCGAGCCTCAGGATGGCGGGCCGCCGTGCGACGAGCCAGACGAGAGCCGGGAGCGCGATCAGCACGACGCCCGGGGTCGTCCACCAACCCAACCCGAGCGCGAGCCCGAGCACTGCTGCATCGACCCGCGAGTCCCGCTCTCGCAGACGGAGCACAAGCAGCAGGACGACGAGTCCCAGGAGCACACCCATCCCGTAATACGCCCTGGCCTTCGTCGTCCACCAGACGAGATACGCCGGGAAGACCCAATAGAGGGCCGCCCCGACGAGCGCCGCACGCGGACCGACAGTTCGAGTCCCGACCCGCCAGGTCAGCACGCCGGCCACGATGAACACGCCAAGCGTGGTGAGCTTGAGCGCCAGGACGCTGGAGCCGACGACGGCGAAGACGGCGGCCGCAACCGCAGACTCGAGCGTGCCGCCGTACGGGCTGAGCCAGTACATCGGCGTGAAGTCGCCGTCGAGCATGTGCCGTGCGATCAATCCGGAGACTGCTTCGTCCGACTCGAGCGCTCCGAGCGGGCCGGTCAGGATCATGACGCGCAAGACGATGCCGGCCGCTGCCGCGAACGCGAGCGCTCCCCAGAATGCCAACCCGGCCCGCGACACGCGTTACGGCCTACGACCGACGAGCATCAACGAGCCGCCGAACGGCAGCGAGACGCCGTGCTCGATCAGCTTTCGCTCGCCGTCGAGCATGCGCTCGAAGAGTACGTTCAGCGGCCCGGGCTCGAGGTTCGCGATCGGGTCGGTCCGCTTCCGTACCCGGTCCACCGCCCGCGAGACGGCCATCGCGGGCAGCAGCGAGCTCACGAAGGACGTGACCTCGACGACCTCGATTCCCGCACGCTCGGCCTTCGCGAGGAGCTCCTTGCGGGTGTAGCGACGCCGATGCTCGACGATCTCGTCATGCTTGCTCCAGAGCCACGGGTGCTGCGGCACGAGCACGAGCATCCCGCCGCGCGGGCGTGCGGCCGCCACCATCTGCGCGAGCACGGCCTCGTCCTCGTCGATGTGCTCGAGCACGTCGAACGCGCCGACGACGTCGAACTCGCCGTTGTACGGCAGCCGGCGCGCGTCGAGCTCGACGAGCTCCGTATCCGGAAGCCGCCGTCGTGCGATCTCGAGCGCTTCGGGATAGAGCTCGCCGCCGACCAACCGGAGGCTCGGCAGGCTCTCGCGAAGAGCCCCCAGGACGACACCGGAACCGCAGCCGATCTCGAGGAACGACCGCGCGTCTGCAAAGTGACGCCTGAAGGTGGACACGATCAACCGGTTGCGCGCGCGAAACCAGAAGCTCCGCTCCTCGACGTCGGCGAGCGGTTCGAATAGCTCGGGGTCGAAGCTGGGGCGCCTCATCGGTCGGTCAGGACACGATGAGGATGACGGCGGCCGTCGCGACCCACAGCCCGACCGTCGCGATGATCGGCACGTCCGTGAGCGCGACACGGTCCGGCTCTTCGCCGGCGTCGTACCGGTGGATCAGGTAGAGGTAGCGGAACAGCCCGAACAGGACGAACGGAATCGTCAGCATCATCGCCGAGGAGTCCGTCGCGGTGAACGTATAGATGGAGTACGCGCTGATCGTCGCTGCAGTGACGATCGAGAGCAGCTGATCGACGAGCGCGAGCGAGTAGCCCTCGAGCACCTGCCGCCCCGGGGTGAGCTCCGCGCCGACGAGCACGAGCTCGCCCCGACGCTTTCCGAGTGCGAGGAAGAGCGCAAGCAGCCCGCTGCAGAGGACGAGCCACGGCGATAGGCGTACGTCGATTCCCACCGCTCCCACCGCAGCGCGCACAACGAACAGCGACGCGATCACCAAGACGTCCACGAGCACGACGTGCTTCAGCGAAGCCGTGTACGCGCCCTGCAGCGCGAGGAA
>JACCTU010000224.1 GCA_013812235.1 Actinomycetota bacterium
GCCGGAACCGCAGGACGAGGTCACGCTCGTCGATTTCGATCCCGAGGGTGAGACGAAGGTCGCGGCCGCGATCCTGTACGCGAGCACGGATCTCACCGACGACCAGCTCCTTCGCCTCGCCCGCGACATGTCGGCGGAGGAACGCGAGGAGCTGCTCCGGGCGAGTGTGGGCGATCGCGCGAACCGGCGCCACAAGCCCGGGCGGGCCTGGGAGCGCACCCAGTACCGCTTCGACGTGCTCTGCGACTACGGCGCGTTCCGGGACCTCCAGCGCCACCGCCCCTTGACGATCGAATGGCAGCGCCTGACCAGCGAGCACGGGCACGAGACGCCCGCGGACGTCGACGAGGCCAGCATGCGCGATCGGTGGGACCGCGTGATGGACGCGGGGCGGACGCTGGAGCGCTCCCTCCTGGGCGCGGGCTTCGAGGACGTCGCCCAGTACGCGGTGCCGATGGCGTTCCGGATCCGCTTCGTGATGCAGATGACGGCGCGCGAGGCGATGCACGTGACGGAGCTCCGGTCGCAACCGCAGGGCCACCCGACCTACCGTCGCGTCGCGCGGTCGATGCACCGGCTGATCTCCGAGGTGCACCCCTCGATCGGGAGAGCGTTCGAGCACATGAGCTACGAGGACGTGGATCTCGAGCGCCTCGAGGCCGAACGCCGAACGGAGTCGAAGCGCCAGGCGGCCGACGGGAGCTAAGGCGGTCGCCGGGGTTGCGGGTTCCGGTAACCTTCCGACTTCTATGGACCGGGAAACCGCTCTCCTGCTCGCGCTGGGCATGCTGATCGCCGCTTCGCTCGCGGTCGGCGTCAGCGGTTGGGTGATTTTGATCCGAGACCGCCGCCCGGCGCGGGCGGCTCATCATCGCGCCGACGCCACCGAAGGGTCCTGACGTGCTCGAGCTCCTGGACCTGCGCGAGCGGGGGGAGCGGCTCGAGGCCATCAGGCCCGAGATCGATCCCACCGTGTTCGAAACGGTGCAGCGCATCCTGCAACGCGTCTTCGTCGAAGGCGACGAGGTCTTGATCGAGCTCGCGCAGCGTTTCGACGACGCGGATCTCACGCGCACCGGCCTGATGGTGCGCCGGGAGGAGTTCGCGGTGGCAGAGCACGAGACGCCGGACGACCTGAAGTGGGCGATCGATTCGTTGATCGAGCGGATGCGCGAGCTGCACGCCCGCCAGCTCCCGACCGAGTGGTGGGAGGATCGCGAGGGGGTTCGCTACGGAGAGATCGTCCGCCCGATCCGGGCAGTCGGCTGCTACGTGCCGGGCGGCCGCGCCCTGTATCCCTCCTCCGTCTGCATGACGGTGGTTCCCGCTGTGGTCGCCGGCGTGCCGGAGATCGTGCTGTGCACCCCGCCTCGCGCCGACGGCACGATCCACCCGGCCGTCCTGTACGCGGCCAAGCGAGCGGGCACGACCTACGTCGCCAAGACCGGTGGTGCGCAGGCGATCGCGGCGATGGCCTACGGGACGGAGACGATCCCTCAGGTGGACCGGATCGTCGGGCCCGGCAATGCGTACGTGACGGAGGCGAAGCGGCAGCTCTGCGGGACCGTGGGGATCGATGCCCTCGCCGGCCCGAGCGAGCTGGCGATCGTCACGGACAGCGACGTCGATCCGGAGCTCGTGGCCCTCGATCTCATCGCGCAAGCGGAGCACGACCCGCTGGCGCGCACCTACCTGATCACGACCGAGGAGGCCGTGATCGCGAAGGTCGGCTCGGCGCTCGAGCAGGCCGTCGCGGAGGCGGGCCGGCGCGAGATCGTGGACGCCGCCCTCGCCGGGTCGCGCGGGGTTCTCGTCCGCGATCTGGCGCACGCCGCGACGGTCGTGGACGATCTGGCGCCCGAGCACCTGCTGATCCTCCTCGCGGATCCCGAGGCCTTCCTGGAGACCATCTCCGTCGCCGGCGCGATCTTCCTCGGTGAGTGGAGCGCGGTCCCGTTCGGCGACTACGGCGTGGCGTCCAACCACGTCTTGCCGACGTCGGGCACGGCACGCTTCTCCTCCGGGCTGCGCGCCTCGGACTACGTGACGGTGCGCTCGGTGGTGCAGATGTCGAAGGGAGCCGCGGCGCGGCATGCCGGCGCGGCCGCCGCGATCGCGAATGCGGAA
>JACCTU010000233.1 GCA_013812235.1 Actinomycetota bacterium
CTGAAGGGCCGCTTCGCGGCCCGACTGTCCCGGCCGCCGGTCAGTCGCCGGGGGTGAAGCTGATCAGCTCCGCCCGTTCGCCGTTTCCGTCGGTGTGGATGCTCAGCAGGAGCCCGACGCCGGGGGCGTAGAACTTCAGCTCTTGAACCTTCCGCGCGGTCGGAACGAGATCTCGGGTCATCAAGATGTCGTCCTTGAAGTGCCCGAACGGCACCTGCACCTGCTCCTCGCCGAGGGTGACGACTGCGCCCTTGTCCTCAGCCTCGCCCTCGTAGTACTCCTGGCGGTAGGACATCCCCGGCCTGGGGCTCGCAGGCATCGCAATTCCGGGTTGGGCCCCGTCGACGCCGGCTTCGAAGGAGCCTTCGTGGTCGACGACCTTGCCGTTCTCGTAGTTCGTGACGTACTCGCCGAGGTACCAGATGTTTCCGCTGGAGTCCTGCGCATACCAGTCGTCGGTGATCTCCACCGGCACCCCGTCCTCGCTGGCCGTGTCGCGAATCACCCGTGCTTCGATCCCGTTGGCGATCAGCTTTGTCTCGTCGGTGACCTCGACGACGACCTTCTGGAGCGCACCCTTCGTGTCGGTCTCGCGGTAGACCCACGTGTTTCCCGGGGTCATCGGCCAGTAGGGATTGTCGATCTCGATCGAGAATTCCTTCGGGTCGAGCTCGACAGGCTCGCTTCCCTGCGGGAGCGCGGTCTCGCTGCCGGTCTGGTTGCCCCCGCAGGCTGCAACGGCGAACGCGACGCCGAGGACACCCAGGGCGACCGCGATGCGCTGTCCGTCGATCGTCATGTGCGTCTCCTCTCGAAAGCTGGTCGCTCGGAGTTGTACGTCCCGCAGATGAGTGCTCGATGAGTCGTCTAGTCCATACTTCGGCTGGAACGCGAAGCGAGGTCCGCGACTGGCAACGAGCTCGGATGAGAGGAAGGCGGCGCTTCTCGAGGCTGCGGTCGCGCGCGTCCACGAGCTGGTCGACGGCGCTCAGGCGGAGGACGTCGAGCGCTTCGTGCGCGCGTACTACGCCCACGTCGCTCCCGACGACCTGAGTGACCGAAGCGACCTCGACCTGTACGGCGCCGCGGTCGCCCACTGGAACCTCGCGCGCGTCCGGCTCCCCGGCGAGCTGAAGGTGCACGTCTACACGCCCACCGTCGAGGAGCACGGGTGGGAATCGCCGCACACCGTCGTCGAGACGGTCGTCGACGACATGCCCTTTCTCGTCGACTCGGTCTCGATGGAGGTGACGCGGAACTCGAGCGCGATCCACCTCGTGATCCGCCCGATCATCCGCGTGCGGCGGGACGATGACGGCCGGCTGCTCGAGGTCGGCGCGGAGGACGGTCTGCCCGAATCGCTGATCCACGTCGAAATCGACCGCCAGGCCGGCCCCGAGGAGCTGGAGCGGCTTCGTGCCGGCCTCTGCCGCGTGCTCGGCGACGTGCGCGCCGCGGTCGAGGACTGGGCCTCGATGCGGGAGCGCGTCGGCGACGTCGTCGCGGAGCTCGCGGCCGCACCGCCGCCCGTCGACCCGGACGAGTGCGCCGAAGCCTGCGACCTGCTCGAGTGGATGCACGACGGCCACTTCACGTTCATCGGCTACCGCGAGTACGACATGCTCACCGAGGACGGGGAGGACGTGCTGCGCGCCGTGCCCCGCTCGGGGCTCGGCATCCTCCGGGAGATCGACGAGAGGCCGATCTCGCTCAGCTTCGCGCAGCTGCAGCCGGAGGTGCGGCGGCTCGCGCGCGAGAAGAGCCTGCTCAACCTGACCAAGGCGAACTCGCGGGCGACCGTGCACCGTCCCTCGTACCTCGACTACGTCGGCGTCAAGCGCTTCGATCCTTCCGGCGAGGTCGCCGGCGAGCGGCGCTTCCTCGGGCTCTACACGCACACTGCGTACAGCGCCAGCCCGTGGGACATCCCCGTGCTCCGCCGCAAGGCGCAGCGCGTGGTCGACCGGTCGGGGCTCCCGACGGGCAGCCACGACCACAAGGCGCTCGTCGAGATCCTGGAGACGTACCCGCGCGACGAGCTCTTCCAGATCTCGGAGGACGAGCTCTTCGAGACGGCGCTCGGGATCCTCCATCTCGGCGAGCGCCGGCGCGTGCGGCTGTTCGTCCGCCGCGATTCGTTCGGCCGCTTCTTCTCGTGCCTCGTCTACTTGCCGCGCGAGCGCTTCGACACGAGGAACCGGCTGCGGATCCAGGAGATCCTGCAGCAGGCGTTCGGCGCGACGAGCGTCGACTACACGACGCGTGTCTCGGAGTCGGTCCTGGCGCGCCTCCACTACGTCGTCTACACGGAGCCAGGCGCGATCCCGGAGTACGACGTCGCCGAGATCGAGGCCCGCCTTGCCGCAGCGACGCGAGCGTGGACCGACGACCTCCGCGACGCCGTGTCGGAGCAGCTCGGCGAGGAGCGTGCCGGCCCGCTCTTCGAGCGCTACGGCGAGGCGTTCCCCGGCGCGTACCGCGATGACTTCACCGCCGGCCAGGCGGTGCAAGACATCGAGCGGAT
>JACCTU010000015.1 GCA_013812235.1 Actinomycetota bacterium
CACCGGAGGTCCCGAGGACGACGGAGAGCGGGCCGGGACGGTCGATGCCGACGCCGAGCGCGCCGGCGGCCTGGTCGCCTGCGCCGGGCGCGCCCGGCACGTCCGGCGACTCGTACGCGGGCGGCAGCCACTCGGTGGGCAGCTCGAGCGCGTCGAGTACCTCGTTCGACCAGCGCCGCCGCGCGACGTCGAAGAGCAGCGTCCCGGAGGCGTCCGCGACGTCGATCGCGCGGTCGCCGGTCAGCCGCAGCCGCACGTAGTCCTTGGGCAACAGCACGTGCCCGATCCGCCCGTACACCTCGGGCTCGTGGTTCCGCAGCCAGAGCAGCTTCGGCGCTGTGAACCCGGTCAGCGCCCGGTTGCCCGTCAGCGCGATCAAACGGTCGAGCCCGATGCGCTCCTCGATCTCGGCACACTCCGCAGCCGTCCGCTGGTCGTTCCAGAGGATCGCCGGACGGAGCACGCGGTCGTCAGCGCCGAGCACGACGAGCCCGTGCATCTGACCGGACAGTCCGATCGCCGCCGCCTCCGGGAGCGTTCCGAGCGCACGCTCGGTCGCCCGCCACCAGTCCTCCGGGTCCTGCTCCGCCCAGCCCGGGCGCGGCGTCGAGAGCGGGTATGCCTCCTCGGCGCGCGCGAGCACGCCGCCGTCGGGCGTGATCGCGACGGCTTTCACACCCGTCGTGCCGACGTCGACGCCGACGAGGGTGGGCTCAGCGCGCATGCAGGAGCTCCGACCGGGACTGTGGACGTGCGCCGCTCGTCATCCGTACGGAGGACGGCTTCGAGTTTTCAAGCGCCGAGCGCCGCGTAGACGAGCTCGTACGCGCGCACGGCGTCCTTCGCCTGCTGCGCCTTGCCGAGCACGTCGTCGTCGATCCGTGAAGCGACGTCCCAGATGAAGCGCCACTGGTGCACCGACCGCGCGACCGCGGCGACGGCGTCCTCCGTGTACGGGTAGAGGTCGAAGCCGAGGCGTTCGCCGTTCTGGCCGTAGTCCGCGCGGCGCAGCTCGACGGCGAGCTCGAGCGTCTCCATGAACGCGGTCGCGCCGACCATGTTGTCGTCGTCGAACGTCCCCCACCCCGAGTTTGCGTGCTGGTGCCCGAGCAGCCCCTCTGCGGCGAGCATCGCCGCGTACTCAGCGAGGTTCTCGCCGTTCATCAGCAGGTGCTGCCAGTCCATGTTCACCTGCACGTTGTCGAGCCCCTGGGCGCGCAGCTTGTGAATCACGTGCAGCGTCATGCCGACGTTGCGCATGAAAATCTTCATCGCGGGCTCCGAGTTCTTGTGCTCGAGGAAGAGCTTGATCCCGCGGTCGCGCGCGCGCTGCGCGGCCTGGCCAATGCCGTCGACGAAGCGACCCCAGCTGTCCGCGTACGGTGTCTGGAAGGGATAGTTGTAGCCCTCGATCCCGGGCCAGAGGACGAAGTGCACGCCCAGCTCGCCCGCGAAGTCGACCCCGTCGAGCGTGCGCCGGAGAGCCTCGTCGCGCGTGGTGTCGTCCGGCGACGACAGACCGCCCTTGCCGAAGATCGGGTCGAGGTGCAGACCCGAGCAAACCGTGTAGACGTCGTGACCGTCGAGCGCGTCCCGCACCTCGTCGAGGTTCTCCGGCGAGAGTTCGTTCGGGTAATGGAACTCGTAGCCGTCGATCAGGTCACCGAGCCCGCCGACGGCGCGCGCGACCCGCTGCGCCGTCGTCTCGTCCCGGTGCTCTGGCTGGTAGCCCATCGGAACGAAGCGGGTCACCATCGGGCCGAACGCCCAGATTCCAAGCGAGGTCTTCATCTCATTGCTCCCTTTGCTCATTGTGCAGTCCAACCTCCGTCCACCACGATGCTGGTGCCGTTGACGAGCCCGGCGCCCGGCGATGCGAGGAAGATCACCGCCGCCGCGACCTCCGCCGTCGTGCCGACTCGGCCGATCGGGATGCGGGTGAGGACGTCGTTCAGAAACTCCGGGCGATCGAGCCGCTCGGCCGTGCCCGGGGTGCGGATGAACGTCGGCGCGACCGCGTTCACCGTGACGCCGTGCGGGCCCCACTCGAGCGCGAGCACCTTCGTCAGCAGCTCGACGCCGCCTTTCGACGCCGAGTACGCGGCGTGTCGGCGGATCCCGACGTGGCCCGCCTGTGAGCTCATGTTCACGATCCGGCCGAAGCCCGCGCGCACCATGTGGCGGCCGGCCGCCTGGCACGCGAAGAAAAGGCCCTTCAGGTTCACGTCCAGCACTTCGTCCCACTCTTGCTCGGTCGCGTCGAGGGCGTCGTGGTTCGTGCCCACGCCGGCGTTGTTCACGAGCACGTCGAGCTTGCCGTGGCGGTCGACGACGGCCTCGACCGCCCCCGCGATCGAGCCCACGTCGCGCAGGTCGATCGTGACGCTCTCTGTCGGCCCGTCTCCCGAGCGCACCCCCGAGACGACGGTCGCGCCGGCGCCGTTGAGTGCAAGCGCGACGTCGTGCCCGATGCCTCGGCTTGCGCCCGTCACGAGCGCCACGCGGCCCGTCAGGTCGAAGTTCGGCTGCTCCATCAGACGCCCGCGTGCTCCTGCAACCAGGCCCGGTTCCGCACCTGCGCTTCGGCCGCCTCTCCGAGCTGCTCGTCCGGCCTCGGTATGCGGTCCTGCTCGACGACGATCCAGCCGTCGTAGCCGACGTCGCGCAGCGCGTCGAAGAACGCGGGCAGGTCGACGTCACCCTGCCCGAGCTCGCAGAACATGCCGCGGCGCCACCCTTCGAGCACATCGGCCCGCTCGGCGACGACCTGATGTACGACGCCGAGTCTCACGTCCTTGACGTGGACATAGTTCACGCGCGCGCCCCAGCTCCGGATCGATTCGATCGGGTCGTTGCTGCCGAGGAGCAGGTGCCCTGTGTCGACGAGAACACCTATGTCCGTCAGCTCGAGCGCGCACTCGATCTCCTGCGGCGACTCGACGAACGTCGACGTGTGCGGGTGCAGCGTCGGCTCGTAGCCGCGCCCGCGTGCGACCTCCTGCGCACGCTTCACACCGTCGGCCCAGCGGCGCCAGCCGGCGTCGTCGAGGCTCGGTGCGCCGCGGCCGGGGTTCGCCCGCCGTTCGTCGGAGCCCCCGTCGCCGAAGACGGGGCGCGCCTCGTGCGCGCCCGCGGCGTCGAAGAGGTCGAGCGTCCGCTCGAGCCCGCGAAGGTCCTCCTCGAGGCGCTCGGGCTCGCTGAACCGGATCGGGCACCATCCGCCGGTGAGCGCGAGGCCGTGCCGCTCGAGCCGCGTGCGCAGCACGCCCACGTCGCCGAGGTAGCCCGGCGGCCCGAGCTCGGTGCCCTCGTATCCCGCCGCCGCAATCTCGGCGAGCAGCTCGTCTGGTCCTGGCACGTTCGGGTAGATGCCGACGGTGACCTCGAACGCGCCGTACGAGAGCGGCGCGCTCGCGATCCTCATGCGGTCACCAGCGGCACGCGCGGGTCCTTCGGCGTCTCCGGCCACGTGGCGCGGATCCACGCCAGCGCCGGGTCGTCGCTCGCCGCCATCGAGTGGCGGTCGCCGGCGAGCGCGTTCAGGTAGTAAAAATCGTGTCCCGGCGCAGCGGCGAACGGGTGGTAGCCGTAGGGAACGACGACGACGTCGCCGTCGCGCACGGTCCACGTCTCGTCGAGGTCGCGAGGCGGCGAGTAGAGGCGCTGGAACGCGAACGCCTCGGGCGCCGGCGCGCGGTAGTAGTAGATCTCCTCGAGTACGACCTCGTCCGGGTAGCGGTCCTCGTCGTGTTTGTGCGGCGGGTAGCTCGACCAGCTCCCGGCCGGCGTCAGCACCTCGACGACGAGGATCCGCTCCGCCGGGAACCCCGGCTGGATCAAGTTGTTGATCTGACGCGTCGCGTTGCCCGCGCCTCGAACCTCGACGTCGACCGCTTCCGGTCGCTGCAGGACCGGCTCGAGCCGCCGCTCGACCGGCGCCGATGCGACGGCGATCTCCGCCTCTCCCTCCAGGCGGTAGCGCGTGTCCCGCGGCACGTAGAGCGTCCAGGGGAGCTGCTCGAACACGCCCGCCCGCGGGCCCAGCGAATACGACTCGCCCTCGACGGTTGCCGTGCACGTCCCCCGGAGGAGCACGATAGCGACCTCCTCGCCGCCGGTCTCGCGCTCGCCCGAGCCGTCGAGCCGCTCGACGCGGAACGTGAGGTAGCGCCAGCCTGCGTCCCCGGGCG
>JACCTU010000023.1 GCA_013812235.1 Actinomycetota bacterium
CACAACCCGGACGGCCTCGACTGGGCGTTGCCGCGTCTGCCGGCCGGCAGCTACACGGTCGTCGCGTCGATTCTGCGCGACAAGGACGTGGACGGGATGCTGGAACGACTGGCGAGAGTGGGCGTGCGGCTCATCGCGACCACGTCCTCGAACGCCAGGGCGCTGCCAGCGGGGGAGCTCGCCGCCCGTGCCGCTCGGTGGTTCCGGGACGTCGAAGCAGTCGACGACCCTGGCGCCGCGGTCGAACGGGCGAGGCAGGATCCCCCCGTGCTTGTGACGGGGTCGCTCTACTTGCTCGCGGATTTGGCCGCCCGAGAGGAGCTGTGCGTAGAGTGACGAAGCTGGGAGAACAGCTGACCGTCGTCGCGTTCGCCGCGTTCGTGATCCTCGCGATCGTCGGGGCCGCGTTCGGGGTCGGGTATCTGGTGGGAAAGCTGCTTTTGTGAACCTCGACTCCGACCTTCTGACCATCGCCCGGAACCTCGCGTTCTTCTTCTTCGTGGTGTTCTGGGTCGCGACGGCGTACTGGGTCTACAAGGACGCGCGTCGCCGGATCGAGGACCCGTGGATGGTCGGGATGGCGACGGTGCTCGGCGCGATCCCGCCGTTCCTCGGGCCGATCATCTACATGTTCTTCCGGCCGCCGGAGTACCTCGAAGACGTCCGCGAGCGCGAGCTCGAGATCAAGGCGATGGAGAAGCGACTCGCGCTGCGCGACCTTCACTGCCCGGTCTGTCGGGCCGAGGTCGACGCGACGTACCTCGTCTGCCCGGTCTGCACGACCAAGCTGAAGCAGGCGTGCACGAACTGCAAGCAACCGCTCGAGGCGCTGTGGCAGATCTGCCCGTACTGCGAGACGCGTGTCGAGACGCCCGCCGCGATCGACTTCGGCGACACCTGGGAGACCCCCAGGCGGAGGCGCGCCGAGTAAGATCGCGCGCCGTGGCCGTCGAGCGCACCCTGATCCTGATCAAGCCGGACGCTGTCGACCGCTCGTTCGCGGGCGAGATCCTCGCACGGATCGAGCGGCGCGGCTTCGGGGTCGTCGCGGGAAAGCTCCTGCGCGTCTCGCGCGAGCTCGGCGAGGTGCACTACGCCGAGCACCGCGAGAAGCCGTTCTTCGGCGAGCTCGTCGAGTTCATCACCTCCGCTCCGACGTGGGCGCTCGTCGTCGAGGGCGAGGGAGCGATCGCGACGATGCGGAAGACGATCGGCGCAACGAATCCGGCGGACGCCGAGCCCGGAAGCATCCGCGGCGACCTCGCGACCTCGATGCCGAACAACCTCGTCCACGGCTCCGACTCGCCAGAGTCAGCCCAGCGAGAGATCGCGCTGTGGTTCTCGGACGATGAGCTCGTCTGAGCTTCCCGAGTACGCCGTTCGGAACCGCGCGAGCTGGACGAAGACGAACGCGGACTACACGCACGAGCAGGGCGTGCGCGCGTGGAAGCAGGACGAGGTCACGTGGGGTCTCTGGGGGATACCCGAGTCGGAGCTGAACGTTCTGCCCGACGTCGAGGGCAAGGACGTGATCGAGCTCGGCTGCGGCACCGCCTACTTCTCATCGTGGCTCGCGCGCAAGGGCGCCCGCCCCGTCGGCGTGGACATCACTCCCGCGCAACTCGAAACGGCCCGTCAGATGCAGCGCGAGACCGGAATCGAGTTTCCGCTCCTCGAAGCGAATGCGGAGGAGGTGCCGCTGCCCGACTCGTCCTTCGACCTCGTTCTCTCCGAGTACGGCGCTTCGATCTGGTGCGACCCCTACAAGTGGATTCCCGAGGCCGCCCGACTGCTGCGGCCGGGCGGTGAGCTGCTCTTCCTGCGCAACTCGACGATCTCGATGCTCTGCGCCGCGCTCGACGGCTGGCACGAGACGCTCCAGCGGCCGCAGCGCGGCTTGCACCGCCTCGACTGGGAGGACGAGGACACGACTGAGTTCCAGCTCGGACACGGCGACCTGTTCCGGCTGCTACGCGAGTCCGGTCTCGACGTGCTCGACCTCGTCGAGCTCTATGCGCCGGAGGATGCGAAGGACGCTCGCTTCTACCACTCGAACTCGGAGTGGGCGAAGAAGTGGCCCTGGGAAGAGATCTGGCGGGCGCGCAAACGCGGATGAGCGCCCCGCCTGCGCCGCCGCTGCTGCTCGCGTCGACGTCGCCGCAACGTCGCAAGATCCTCGAGCAGCTCGGCATCCCGTTCGACGTCGTCACTCCGGACTACGAGGAGCACGACCCGCCCGAGGCAGACGCCGTCGAGCTCGTCAGGGAGCACGCGCTCGGGAAGGCGCGCTCCGTGGCAGACCGGGCGGACGGGCGGCCGGTGCTCGGCGTCGACACCGCGGTCGTTCTCGGCGGACGCCTGTACGGCAAGCCTGCGAATGGCGAAGAGGCCGCGGAGATGCTCGACGCGCTCAGCGGAAAGACGCACCTCGTCGTCTCGGGCCTCGCACTTCTGACGCCCAGGTGCGAGCTCGTCGACCACGTGGCGACGCGCGTGACGTTTCGGCAACTGACACCACGCGACGTCGCCGTGTACGTCGCGACGGGCGAGTGGGAGGGCCGGGCAGGCGCCTACGCGATCCAGGGGCTCGGCGCTGGCCTCGTTCAGTCGATCGAAGGCGACTATCTGAACGTCGTCGGGCTGCCGGCGGCGCTGCTCGTCCGCCTGCTCGCAGAGCGCTTTGCAGGCGTTTACGGCTTCGGCTAGATCAGGGAACGCAGCGGGCGCCGATCCGCGGGAGGCGCGTCTGCGCGCAGGGAGGCAGCGGACCGCCCGCGCGGATCGCGGCCGTCGCAACTCTGATCGCTTCGTAGGCGAGACCGGGAACCTCGACGAAGACGAGGTGTCCGTACGACGCTTGCGCGACGACGAGGTTGGAGGCACGTCGTCGGAAGTCGGGAATCTCCCCCGGGAGGGTAGTGCTGACGACGACCACGGGGCGTGACCCGAAGTCGAGCGCGCGCAGACGATCAAGGTCGGCACCGACGTCGTAGGGCTCGAACCCCCGCAAGAGCTCGGTCCGCCAGCTGTCGACGGAGCCGGGCCCGTAGGCGTCGATGTAGACGGCGCCGACGACGTCGGCCGGGTACCGGGCGGCGAACGTCGAGATGAGGAAGCCGCCGAACGAGGTGCCGGCGAGCACGTAGGGGCCGGGCACGCCGGCATTGGCGAGCAGCGTGCGCAGCTCTCGGGCGAATGTCTCGGACGTCGGTGACACTGACGCGGGTCGCGGGTCGCTCGCGCTCGGGACCGGGGCCGTCGTACCGGGCCGGTCGTACGTGCAGACGCGGTTCTCGGAGGCGAGCGCGTACTGGACCTTCCTGTAGTTGAGCCGAGTCGCCGGCGAGCCGGTTTCGATCACGACGGTCGGTGCCGCTGTCCCGACGCACTCCAGGTGGAGCCGGTACCCGCCGACATCGACGAGCTGCCCGGCGGGCGCCGGCGGTTCCGGAAGCGTCGGCGGCGTCCCCGGTTGCGCCGGTGGTGGGAACCGCGTGAGTCGACCGGAGTGGCAATGGAAGCGGTAGCGGTGATACTGGGCGTCCCGGCGCTTGGTGCAGCGTTGTCCAGCACGCAAACAAACGTGCTTCCCCGCGATCGTCGCTGCCGTCGTTC
The DNA here is from genome assembly GCA_013812235.1 of Actinomycetota bacterium. GTDB lineage: Bacteria > Actinomycetota > Thermoleophilia > Gaiellales > Gaiellaceae > JACCTU01. Next base: position 3,616 of record JACCTU010000023.1, read on the forward strand.
CCGTTTTGCAGTGCCTGAGTGCGGAATCGGGGACGTCGACACCGTACGACGCGCTGGCCGCAGGAAGAGCGAGCGTGGCTGCTAGAGCGGCGAACCACGGCGCTCGCATTGTCTGCCACGAACACTAGTGTTCGTCCCGCGGGTTTTCAACCGGCCAGAGGTTTCACCCGCTTCCTAGTACTCTGAAAGACTCCTATGGGGCTCTTCAACTCCCTGACCGGCTTCGGGGGCCGCGACATGGCCGTGGACCTCGGCACCGCAAACACGCTGGTCTACGTGCGTGGACGCGGGATCGTGCTCTCCGAGCCGAGCGTCGTCGCGATCGACCAGCGCACCGGCGAGGTGCACGCGGTCGGCGTCGAGGCGAAGCGGATGCTCGGCCGCACGCCGGGGACGATCAGCGCGATCCGCCCGCTGAAGGACGGCGTGATCGCCGACTTCGACGTCACCGAGCAGATGCTGCGCCACTTCATCCAGAAGGTCCACCAGCATCGCTTCGCGCACCCACGTGTCGTCGTCTGTGTGCCGTCCGGCGTCACCGGCGTCGAGAAGCGCGCGGTCGAGGAGGCGACGCTCTCGGCGGGCGCGCGTCAGGCGTACCTGATCGAGGAGCCGATGGCCGCCGCGATCGGCGCGGGCCTTCCGGTCGCCGAGCCGACCGGCAACATGATCGTCGACATCGGCGGTGGCACCACCGAGGTTGCCGTGATCTCGCTCGGCGGCATCGTCGTCTCGCAGTCGCTGCGCGTCGGCGGCGACGAGATGGACGAGGCGATCGTCACCCACATCAAGAAGGAGTACAAGCTCCTCATCGGCCAGCAGACCGCCGAGGAGATCAAGCTCGAGGTCGGCTCCGCGTTCCACCAGAAAGAAGAGGTCTCCGCCGAGGTGCGCGGCCGCGACCTGATGAGCGGGCTCCCGAAGACGGTCGTCCTCAGCTCCGAGGAGATTCGCACGGCGCTCGACGACCCGGTCGCCCAGATCATCGACGCGATCAAGTCCACGCTGGACAAGACCCCGCCGGAGCTGGCAGCGGACATTATGGACCGGGGAATCGTCCTGGCCGGGGGCGGCGCGCTCCTGACGGGCCTGGACGAGCGGCTCCGCCACGAGACGCTGATGCCGGTCCACCTGGCCGAGAGCCCGCTTACCTGCGTGGCCGTCGGCTCGGGCCGGAGCCTGGAGGAGTTCGAGGTGATCCACCGCTCGGCTCGTGCGCGTCGCAACAATCACCGGCGCTAGCGGCTTGACGTGAACGCTGCGACAGCGGCCGCGAAGCGGCCACCTTTAGGGGTTTCGCGCGTCGCGGATCCGCGCGAGCGGATTCGCGATTTGCGCAGCTACTAGCGCGCCAGGCCGCTAACCTCTGGCGAAGCTCGTGCCTCGCAACCGAACCGCCCGTTTGGCGGTGCTGGGCCGTCCCGTCCAGCGTCCCGCCGCGCCGTATCCCTCCCGAGCCCGCAGCGCGACCAGGCGCCGCGTGGTGGTGGGCATCCTTGCCGTGCTCTCGCTCGCACTCCTCTCGGTCTACTTCCGCGAGTCGAGCGACGGGCCGCTGCACGGCGCGCAGGACGTCGGCGCGACCGCGATACGGCCGTTCCAGGTCGGCGCCGAACGTGTCGCGAGGCCGTTTCGCGACCTCTACGGCTGGTTCGACGGGCTGCTCGAGGCAAAGGAAGAGAACGAGAAGTTCCGGGAAGAGAACGCGCGGCTTCGTCGTGAGGCGATCCAGAACCGGACCGCGGTACAGGAGAACCTCGACCTGAAGCAACTGCTCGACTACCAGGACATCCCGGGGCTCGAGGACTACCGTCCGGTGAACACGCGCGTGCTCGGCCCGCAATCGCCGTTCGGCAAGCGGCTCCTGATCGCCGCCGGCTCGGACTCCGGCATCCGGATGAACGCGCCGGTGCTCTCGGCCGACGCCCTCATCGGTGAGATCACCGAGCTCTCACCGAACACCGCGGTCGTGACTCTCGTGACCGACGAGTCGAGCGCGGTCGCGGCGTACTCGATCCGGACCGGCGCCCTTGGGCTGATCCAGTCCGGCGAGGGCGGGTCGCTCGCCTTCTCAAACGTGACGAAGGACAAGGACGTCGCACGCGGGGACGTGGTGGCCACGGCCGGCTCGAGCGTCCCGCGCCTGCCGTCGCTCTTTCCGCGTGGGATCCCGATCGGTGCAGTAACGAGCGTGTCGCAGAGCGACACCGAGCCGTTCAAGCAGATCCAGCTCGTCTCGTACGCCGACCTCGCGAACCTGCGCACCGTCAGAGTGCTCGTGCGATGAGCTTCGACGTCCTCAAGACGGCCGCTCTCGTCTTTTTCGCCGTCGTGTTGCAGTCGGCGATCGTCAGCTCGATCGAGATCGCCGGCGGAACGCCCGACCTCGTTCTCGTCACGCTCGTCGCGATCTCGCTCCTGCGCGGCGCGATCTGGGGCGCTGCGGCGGGCTTCGCGGCGGGGCTCCTGCTCGACACCGCGAACCTCGCGCGCCTCGGCGAGACGTCGCTACTGCTCACCGTTGCGGGCTATTGGATCGGCCGCTACGGCGAGACGACGGGACGCGACCGCACGCACGCGCCGCTGCTCTCCGTCGCGGTGGTGACGGTCCTCTACTCCGTCGGGGCGCTCGCGCTGCACGTCGTTCTCGGCGACCCCGTCGATGCGGGCGCGATCCTCGTCGGCGCGCTCCTCCCCGGCGTGTTCTTGAACCTGCTCCTCGCGTTCCCGGTCTATGCCCTCGTGCGGCGCGTGCTCGGCCGCCCCGAGTGGGCCACACAGGAGGTGCGGCTCCTTGGCTAGCCGCGGCAACGGTCGCTCGCCGGGACGGTTCCTACCGCCCGACCCGCGCGTCGTCGAGCCCTACCGTCTGACGCCCAAGCTCGCGCTGCGCCTGGCGATTCTCGGGGCGGTCGCGCTCGGCGTGTTCGCCATCCTCTTCCTGCGCCTCTGGGCGCTGCAGGTCCTCTCGGGGGAGCAGTACCTGCGCGCTGCGCAGAACAACCGGTTGCGCACCGTCCGCGTCGACGCGCCCCGGGGCGTGATCCGCGACCGCAACGGCAACATCCTCGTCGGGAATGTGGAGGGGACGGCCGTGCAGCTGTGGCCGGCCGACCTGCCGAAGAAGGGCCGCTACCAGATGCTCAAGCGGCTCGGGAGGGTCCTCGACGTGCCGGCAATCCGGATTGCGCGCGAGATCGACCAGCGCCGCCGCGACCCGCTCACCCCCGTAGTCGTCAAGGAGAACATCGGCCGGTCCGAGCTCTTCTATCTCAGCGAGCGATCCCGTGAGTTCCCCGGGATGGTGCTCGTGAAGAGCCACGTCCGCGACTACCCGTACGGCAAGCTCGGGGCGCACGTCCTCGGCCATGTCGGCGAGGTGACGGAGTTGCAGCTCCGGAAGCGTGCGTACGCCGAACTCGTGGGAGGCGACAAGGTCGGCCAGGCGGGCGTCGAGGCGGCGTTCGATCGCTACCTGCGCGGCACGGCCGGGCTCCAGCGCCTGCTCGTCGACTCGCTCGGCCAGCCGCGCAGCGACTTCACGCCGCTGAAG
>JACCTU010000037.1 GCA_013812235.1 Actinomycetota bacterium
ATCCCGGCGAGCGCGGCCTCTGGCGCCGTCTGCGCGGCGCAGATGATCCGGGCCAGCCTCGCCCGCTTCGCGCCCTCGGCGACGGCGAAGACACCGGCGACCGGGCGGACACGTCCGTCGAGGGCGAGCTCGCCGTGGACGGCGTGCAGCTCGAGCTCGGCACGCGGGATCTGACCCGACGCCGCGAGCACCGCGAGCGCGATCGGCAGATCGAAGCCCGAACCCTCTTTGCGCAGCGCGGCAGGCGCGAGGTTGACGGTGATTCGGCCTTCCGGCCACTCGCACTCGGCGGAACGGACACCGCTGCGCACGCGCTCCTTCGCCTCCTGGCAGGCGCGGTCGGCGAGCCCGACGATCGTGAACGCGGGCAGCGCGCCCTGGAGATGAGCCTCGACCTCGACGGGACGGGCCTCGAGGCCGACGAGAGCGTGCGTGAATGCGCGCGCGAGCACGTCGCCACGTTAGGCGGCCGCCCGCGCGACTCTGTGTCAGATGTGTGTCAAGTTCGTGCCGACTTACGCGCGACCAGCACATCTTCGAAGTATTCGCCCGCTCGCCGTCCGGTGCGTCGGTTTACGTGACGACGAACGCGATGTTCGAGACGCAACCCCGCACGCTCGAAGATCTCCGGGTAGAGATCGCGCCGGTCGTTCACGACCACGACCACCCGTGCGCCGCGGCGCAGCGACTCCGCCGAGCGCTCGAGCACGCGAGCGACGCCCTTCGTGTACTCCGCGATCGCGCGCTTCGTCGCGCCTCGGCCCAACTCGAACGTCCCCCGGTCCTCAAGGCCGAGCAGCTCGTACGCGTAGCGGTGTTGCTCGTGGTAGTCGATCAAGCCCGGGTACGGCGGCGACGTGACCACCCCCGCATACGGACCTCCGAGCTCGAGCTCCCGTGCGTCGCCGTGCAGCACGCTCGCGGCCCTCCCACGCGCGCGGACCCGGGCAAAGGCGTGGACGCGCGCCAGGGTGTCGAGCGCGTAGCGGCGCAGGAAGTGGTCTGCCCGCTGCACCGGCCGACACTCGCGCTTGTGCTTGTAACACCAGTACGGCTCGGTCTGAGGCGTGCGAGGGAAGTCGAGGTCGAAGTGCGTCGTCAGCCGTACCGAACGCGCGGCGCGCGTCAGCACGACCCTGAGGACGTCAGCGTGCTCGTAGTCCGGGATCCAGGAACGAAAACCGAGAAGCTGGGCGGCAGCCTCCGGCGCGAACCATCGCCGAATGTACGCAGGCGTCCCGCGAGCCGTTCGCTTCGGCTCCAGCCCGTCGAGGCGTGCGCAGGCATCGCGGAGCTCGTCCTCGAGCGTGAAGAGGTTGTAACGCTCGGTCTTGACCCGCATCAGCAGCGCGTTGAACGCTGCGATGTCGACGCCGGTCGCGTCGTGGCCGCTCTCGAGCGCCTGCACGAGCGTGGTGCCCGAGCCTGCGAACGGGTCGAGCACGCGGCCGCCGCGGGGGACGTAGCGCTGGAGAAGCGTCTCGACGAGCTGCGGGATGAACTTCCCGAGGTACGGGTGCAGCCGGTTGACGTGCTTCGTGCGCTCGCGCTCGGGCAAGTCCCGCTCGGACCAAGAGAGCTCGAGGTCGATGCCGTCGTAGAGGGCTGCCTGCGTCTGTGCCACGCCGGGCACGACTTCGGGGCTCAGAGTGGATCTCCTAGGGGGAGCCGACGAAGGTCGCCCTCGTCCACCGCGATGACGTCGAACGAGATGCGGAGCTCACGAAGGGTCGGATTCCGGACGAGCCAGGCTTCGGCCGCCCGGAAAAGCCGGCGCTGCTTCTCGCGGTCGACCATCTCGAGCGCGCTGCCGAACCGCGGTCCGGACTTGGATTTCACCTCGCAAAACACCAGCCGACGCCCACGTCGGACGATCAGGTCGAGCTCGTAGCCCGCGCTCCAGACGTTGACGCCGAGAATGCGATAGCCGCGAAGCCGGTAGTGCCGGACCGCGCGGCGCTCAGCCTGTTGCCCCGACCCCCGTCTCGGCACGATCGGCGTAACAGAGCGCCTGGAACGAGCGCCGGTGGATGTGCGACGGCCCGCGCGCGCGAACGGCCGCAGAGTGGTTCGGCGTGATGTACCCGACGTGCGAGGAGAACCCGTAGTGCGGGAAGACCGCGTCCATGCGGCGCATCGCCCGGTCACGCACGACCTTGGCGATGATCGACGCGGCCGCGATCGCCGCGCTCTTCGTGTCGCCGTCGACGATCGCGCGGTGCGGCGGCGCGGTCGGGCCGAGGCGGAACCCGTCGACCACGCAGACCTCCGCCGGCGGCGCGAGCGCGGCGAGGCACGAGCGCATGCCCGCGAGGTTCGAGCGGTGCAACCCGTTGCGGTCGATCTCGCGCGCCGAGTACATCCGCACGGCGATCTTCGCCGCACACCCGACGACCGCGCGGAAGAGCTCGTGCCGCTCCTCCTGGCTCAGCTGCTTCGAGTCGTTCAGAAGCGCGAGCGGGCGAACGCGGTGGCCCCGCAAGCACTCGTAGTCGAGCAGCACACCTGCGACGACGAGCGGCCCCGCCAGCGAGCCCCGGCCGGCCTCGTCGACGCCCGCCACGAAGCGTGCGCCGAGCCGTCGGTCGAAGCGGAGGAGGCGTTGGCCGCTGCTCGGAGGCACGCGCCGAGGATAGCCCCGGCCTCAGCCGGAGCGACCTCCTGTGGAAAAGGTCTTACGCCTCGGCCTTGGCGGGCTCGGGCTCGCCCTCAGCGGCGCCCTCGCCCTCGGCCACGGCCTCGACCGGCTCTGCCTCCGCCTCGGGGGCGGGTGCCTCCTGCTCGAGGTCGCCAGGCTCGGCGGCGGTCAGCGGGATCTCGATCTCCACGACCCCCGCGGCGCCCGGCCGCTGCTGCTGCTTCTCGCGGACGCGGGCCTTCTTGCCCACACGCCCGCGCAGGTAGTAGAGCTTCGCGCGCCGAACGTCGCCGATCGCCATCACCTCGAGCCGCTCGATCTTCGGCGAGTGGACCGGGAACGTCCGCTCGACCCCGACGCCGAACGACTGCTTGCGCACGGTGAACGTCTCGCGCACGCCCGCGCCCTGGCGCTTGAGCACGATCCCCTCGAACACCTGGACACGCCGCCGCTGGCCCTCGATCACCTGGAAGTGGACCCGCACGGTGTCGCCCGCCTTGAACCGTGGGATCCCGCTCCGCAACTGGGCGCGCTCGATGGAATCGATCACGTTGCTCATAGGAAAAGGAGGCCCGAAAAAGGCCGAAGCGGGATGTTAGCGGAAGGAAATCCGGTTCGGCGGCCAATAGGTCGCGAAGACCTTGCCGATCAGATTCTTGCGGGGAACCGTCCCCCAGCGGCGAGAGTCGCACGACTGGGTGCGGTTGTCGCCCATCACGAAGTAGGCGTCCTCGGGAATCGTCTGCGGCTCGTACGTCTCGAAGTCGCGGCGGCCCTGCGGGATGTACGGCTCGACGAGCCTCCTCCCGTTGACGAACACGACGCCGTCGCGCTGCTCCCAAGTCTCCCTGGGGAGGGCGACGATCCGCTTGACGAACGTGCCTGCGGGTGGACACTGCTGCGCCGCGCGGGGCGGAGTGTTGAAGACCACGATGTCGCCCCTCTCCGGGTCCTTGAAGTGGTAGATGAAGCGGTTCGCAAGCACGCGGTCGGAGAAGCGCGCCAGGCAACCCGGACCCGGCGCGGCACAGTGCAGCCGCGGCTCCATCGACGAGGTCGGGATCCGATACGGATTGACGACCCAGGCCTTGATCGCGAGCACGATCGCGACCGCGCCGACGATCGTGACGAACCAGTCGAGCGCGACCGTCCACCCGTGCGGCAGCCCCAACCGCTCGATCGGGTTCCTCACCCGCGCACGCTCCGGAGCCGGCTCTGCTCGAGCCGCCACTCCTCGATCCGCCGGTGATCGCCCGAGAGCAGCACGTCGGGCACGGTCCAGCCGCGGTACTCGGCAGGTCGCGTGTAGTGCGGGTACTCGACGCCGCGCTCGAGCTCCGCCGAGAAGCTCTCGTGCACGTTGGACTCGACGCTCCCCAGGGCCCCGGGCAGCAAGCGGACGACGGCGTCGACGAGCACCATCGCCGGCAGGTCGCCGTTCGAGAGCACGTACGGGCCGATCGAGATCGCGTCCGACGCGAGGTTCGCGACGATCCGCTCGTCGAACCCCTCGAAGCGTGCGGACAGGATCGTCAGCCGGTCCTCTCCGGCGAGCTCCTCGACCACTTCCTGCGTCAGCTGCCTCCCGCCCGGAGTCATCGCGACCACCCGGTGCTCCGGCGCCCCGTCGTAGACAGCGTCAAGCGCCGCGGCGACCACGTCGACGCGAAGCACCATGCCCGCGCCGCCGCCGTACGGCTCATCGTCGACCTGCCGCGCGCTGAGCGGCGACGTGTCCCGGTAGTTGAAGAGGCGCAGCTCGAGTCCGTCACCGAGTACCGCGGCGAGCGGCCGCTGCTCCGTCATCCAGGCGTAGGCATGCGGGACGAGTGTGAAGACGTCGATCTGCACGGGCCGTGAGGTTACTCAGGGTCGGCGAAGCCCCGCGAGACAAGGATCCGCCGGCCCTCCAGGTCGACTTCCCGGACGCAAGCTTCGACGAGCGGCAGGAGGGTGCCCGAATCGAGCTCGAGCACGTCGTTGGCGTCGTAGTTCGCAACGTCTTCGACCTTTCCGAGCACCCGCCCGCCGTCCTCGACGACCTCGAGCCCGACGAGCTGGAAGACGTAGTACGAGTCCGGCTCTGAAGCCGGCAGCGACGCCGTCGGCACGCGGAGCTCGGTCCCCCGCTCGACGGGACGGTCGAGTTTCACGACCAACCGGCCGCCCGAGCGCTTCGACTCTTCGACGCGCACCGGCGCGTCACCCGCGAGCAACTCCGCACCGACGGCGAAGCGTGCCGCGTCGTCGCTCGGGTGCTCTACGACGAAGGCACCGCCGATCCCATGCGGCTTCCCCACGCGCCCGACGACGACGTGCTCGGTCACCGCTCGCCGCGGTCGATCGCGAACCCCTCAAAGAGCGGCACGACGTTCTCGCGCCGAACGGGCTTTCGCAGATTCTCCTCCACGAAGGTCTGCGCGTCCGGCCAGCCCGAGCGGACGACGGCCTCGACGGTGCGCTCGATGTCGAACGGCGTCCGCCGAAGGTCGACGTCGGGCCCAAGCAACGCCCAGAACGCTGCGACCTCTCCCTCGTACGGCATACCGACCGAGCCGGCGTTCACCCAACGGAAGTCGTCGACCCGGCGGTCGAGCTGCATGTGCGTGTGGCCCGCGACGACGACCGACTCGCTCGTACGGGCCAGAACCTTTCGCAGGTGTCGGTCGGGCGTCGCCTGCGTGACGATCTCCTCGTCGCTTCGCGGCGTCGCGTGGCAAAAGCAGACGTCACCGAGCCCGTCCACGTCGAGGACCACTGTCTCCGCCAGCGAGCCGAGGAAGCCTCTCTGCTCGTCGGAGAGCTGCTCCGCAGTCCAGCGCAACGACGCTTTGACGGCCGGCCCGACATCGCCGGCGTCACCGGTCGCGAGCGCGCGGTCGCCGTTTCCGCGCACCCACCGGACACGGTCGCCGAGCGCGCGCAGCACCTCAAGCGTCTCGGCAGGCTGCGGACCGCTCGCCACGTCGCCGCCGACGACGATCACGTCCGTCTCCGCGACCTCGTCAAGCACCGCCTCCAGCGGTACCAGCAGCCCGTGGATGTCGTAGAGCGCGGCGACGCGCAACTAGCCGACGATCTCGAGCAACACGCGGCGGTTCTCGCGTACTCCACCGGCACGGACGACCGCGCGCAGCGCACGGGCGATCCTTCCTTGACGGCCGATCACCTTGCCGACGTCGTCGGGACCGACGTGCAGGTGCAGCACGAGCGCGTCCTCGCGCTCCTCGCGCTCGACGCGCACCGCGTCGGGGTCGTCGACCAGGCTGCGCGCGAGAAACTCGACGAGCTCGGCCACGTCAGACGTTCAGGTTCTTGATCTTGAGGAGCCTGGAGACAGTGCCCGACGGCTGCACGCCCTTGCCGAGCCACTCCTTCACCTTCTCCTCGTCGAACTCGATCGTCGACGGGTCGGTCTGCGGATTGTAGCGGCCAACGATCTCGATGAACTTGCCGTCGCGCGGCGAGCGCGAGTCGGCGACCACGACGCGGTAGATCGGGTTCTTCTTCGACCCGACCCGCGCCAATCTCATGCGAGCTGCCATTTCACCTCCGGTTCTTGGGATGCTTCTTCTTCTTCTTGGACTTGCGGGGCACGGCACGGGCCGGCGCTCCGTTGCCAGGGTCGGGCGAGAGGCCCGCGAACTGCGGCATCTTGCCCTTGCTCATGCCCTTCATCATCTTCTCCATCTGCTTGCGCGCGTCGAGCAGCCGGTTGACCTGTTGCACGGAAGTGCCGCTCCCTTTCGCGATGCGAAGCCTGCGCTTGCCGTCGATCACGTGCGGCGTGTTGCGCTCGTGCGGCGTCATCGAGAGCACGATCGCCTCGACCTTCTTCAGCTCGCGCTCGTCGATGTCGACATCCTTGAGCTGAGCGCCGAGCCCCGGGATCAACTTCAGCACGCCCTGCAGCGGCCCCATCCTGCGCAACATGCGCTGCGCCGAGAGGAAGTCGTCGAACGTGAACTTCCCCTTGCGGATCCGGTCCTCCATGGCCTGCTGCTCGTCTTCCTCGAACGCCAGCTCCGCCTTCTCGACGAGCGAGAGCACGTCGCCCATGCCGAGGATCCGCGACGCCATCCGGTCGGGGTGGAAGTACTCGAGCTGGTCGAGCTTCTCGCCGACGGACACGAGCTTGATCGGGCGCCCGGTGACCGCCTTGACCGAGAGCGCGGCCCCACCGCGCGCGTCTCCGTCGAGCTTCGTCAGGACGACGCCGTCGAACGCGACACGCTCCTGGAAGCTCTGCGCGACGCGCACCGCCTCCTGGCCCGTCATCGCGTCGAGCACGAGCAGGACGTTGTGCGGGCGTGCCTCCTTGCGCACGCGCGCAAGCTCGTCCATCAGGTCCTCGTCGACGTGCAGGCGACCGGCGGTGTCGAGGATGATCGTGTCGCGCCCGTCGGCCTGTGCGCGCGCGAGCCCGTCGCGCACCGCGGCGACCGGGTCGCTGCGCTCGTCGCTGTACACCGGCACCTGGATCTGCCGCCCGAGTTGCTCGAGCTGCTCGATCGCGGCCGGGCGCTGCAGGTCCGCTGCGACGAGCGCCGGCTGCTTGCCGTCCCTGCGGAGGAGCAGCGCGAGCTTCGCGGCGGCCGTCGTCTTGCCCGAGCCCTGCAGGCCGGCCAGCAGGATCACGGTCGGCTGCTTGGAGGTGTAGACGAGGCGTGAGTCGCCGGTGCCCATCAGCGCGGTCAGCTCGTCGTGCACGATCTTGACGACCTGCTGGCCCGGCGTGACCGACTTGACCACGTCCTGGCCCAGCGCGCGCTCGCGGACGCGGGCCGTGAAGTCCTTCACGACGTCGAGGTTCACGTCGGCTTCGAGCAGCGCAAGGCGGATCTCGCGCATGGCGCGGGAAATCGACTCCTCGTCGAGTGTCCCGCGCTTCCTGAGATCGCCGAGTGCGCCCTGAAGGCGGTCGGAGAGCGTGTCGAACACGGCGGCAGAAGTGTACTGGCGCCCTTACGATCCACCGGCTTACACCCAGGAAAGGAGCGGCATGGCCCAGGTTGCGAAGGTGGTCACGATCATCGGCTCGTCGCCGGAGAGCTTCGCGAAGGCTGCCGAGGCGGCGGTTCAGGAGGCGGCGAAGACCCTGCGCGGGATCACGGGGGCAGACGTCCTCTCGATGAGCGCGGAGGTCGAGGGCGATCGGATCACCCAGTACCGTACGACGGTGAACATCGCGTTCGCGATCGAACGCTCGTAGAGCTCGTCTCGGAGTGAGGGTTCGTTGCCGGGTTGCGTTGGGTGGTGCGAGGCCGCCCAGCGCGGCCCGGCAACACAGCGCCTCACTTCGAGACGAGCTCTTGAATCAGCCGGAGACCAGTGCCCGGGCGAAGTCCCTCGGGTCGAACGGGCGCAGGTCTTCGAGCCCCTCCCCCACGCCGACGAGCTTCACCGGCAGGCCCAGCTCGTGCGCGATCGCGACCGCGATCCCGCCCTTCGCCGAGCCGTCGAGCTTCGTCAGGGCGACGCCGGTCACCCCGACCGCCTCGCCGAAGAGCCGCGCCTGCTGCAGGCCGTTCTGCCCGGTCGTCGCGTCCACCACGAGCAGCACCTCGTGCGGCGCGCCTTCCCTTTTTCGCTCGATCACGCGCCGGATTTTCGCAAGCTCCTCCATGAGGTTGGCCTGCGTGTGCAGGCGGCCGGCGGTGTCGACGATCACCACATCGGCTCCGTCCCGCTCGGCGCGCTCGATCGCGTCGAAGGCGACGGCGGCGGGGTCACCTCCGCGCTCGCCCCCGACGAAGTCGGCTCCCGCCCGCTCCGCCCAAATCTCGAGCTGCTCCTCGGCAGCGGCGCGGAAGGTGTCCGCGGCGCCGACGACGACGCTGAGCCCGTGGTCACGCAGGCGCATCGAGAGCTTGCCGATCGTCGTCGTCTTCCCCGTCCCGTTGACACCGACGACGAGGATCACCGTCGGCCGCTCGCTGACGGCGAGAACCGCGGGCTCGCCGAGCACATCGGTCAGCTCGTCGACCAGCGCGCCTTGGAGGTCGGGCAATTCGCCACGGAGCTCGAGTCGCCTCACGATCTCGGCGGTCGCCGGCACGCCGACGTCGGCGGTGATCAGCGCTTCCTCGAGACGCTCCCATGCAGCCTCGTCGGTCGGGTCGAACACCGCGACCTCGAGCTGCTCGGTCAGCGCGCGGCGGGAACGCCCGAGCGAGTCGCGCAGCCGGCCGAGGAACCCCTGCTGCTCTTCGTACGACTCCGCGGTCGCGCCGTCCTCGCCCAGCAGCTCGGCCCATGATCTCGGCATCGCGCTCCCGTGCTAGGCCGCGCCGACGGCCACGGCGTCTTCGCGCGGGAGCCGGCGCGAGACGATCTGCGACACGCCGTCAAGCCCCATCGTCACGCCGTAGAGCGTGTCGGCCGCTTCCATCGTTCGTTTCTGGTGCGTGATCACGATGAACTGCGCGCGGTCCGCGTAGCGGCGGAGCAGCTCGACGAAGCGCCCGATGTTCGTGTCGTCGAGCGCCGCCTCGACCTCGTCGAGGAGGTAGAACGGGCACGGGCGAGCGAGGAAGAGCGCGAACAGAAACGAGATCGCACCGAGCGCCTTCTCCCCGCCCGACAGGAGCGAGAGGCGCGTCACGCGCTTGCCCGCCGGGCGCAGCTCGACCTCGATGCCCAGCTGCTCGTCCTCCTCCTCGGGCTCGACGAGCCGGAGCCGGCCCTCGCCACCGGGAAAGAGCGTCGTCGCGACCTCGTGAAAATGAGACTCGACGGCGGCGTACGTTTCGGCGAAGCGCGTGCGCACCGTCTCGTCGAGCTCCATGCGCAGCTTCTCGAGCTCGGTCAGGCTCGCTTCGAGATCGGCGCGCTGCGTCGAGAGCTCTTCGAGCCGCTCCTTCTCGGCGTCGTACTCCTGCTTCGCGAGCGGGTTCACCTGACCGAGCGAGAGCCGGCG
>JACCTU010000040.1 GCA_013812235.1 Actinomycetota bacterium
ACTTTCCGGCGCGGCGATCTCCGAGGTCGTTCGTGAGCCGCCGGCGCGCATGTCGCCGGCGGCGGCGCTAACACCAAGGCTCAGGGGATCGAGAGGACGATCTTGCCGAGCTGCTCGCCTGCCTCGAGTCGCTCGTGCGCCTCGCGGATCGCCTCGAGCGGGTAGACGCGATCGATCACCGGCTTCGCGCGGCCGCTGCGGACGAGCTCGTACGCCGCCTCGAAGTCCGCGCGCTTGCCCATCGTCGAGCCGACGATCGTGAGCTGCTTCCACCACACCCGGTGGAGCTGCGCGGGCGGGTTCGGGCCGCTCGTCGCTCCGCAAACGGCGATCCGGCCGCCGGGCGCGGCGACTGCGAGCGACGTCTTCCACGTCGCCTCGCCGACGTGCTCGACGACAACGTCGACGCCCGCGCCGCCGGTCGCCTCCTTCGCCGCCACGGCGACGTCGCCAGTCGCGTGGTTGACGACGGCGTCCGCGCCGAACTCTCGCGCTCGTTCGAGCTTCTGGTCGCTCGACGAGGTGACGAGCACGTGCGCACCGAGCGCCTTCGCGATCGTCAGCGCGGCCGTCGCAACGCCGCCGCCGATTCCCCAGACGAGCACCCACTCGCCCTCGACCAGCCCGGCGCGTGTCCTGAGCATCCGGTACGCGGTCTCGAAGACGAGCGGGAACGCGGCGGCCTCTTCGAACGACATCGCGTCGTCGAGCGGGTAGACGTTCGTCGCGGGCACAGCGATCAGCTCCGCGTTCGTACCGTCCGTGTGCTCGCCGACCACGGTGATCGAGCGGCCGTGCTCGAGCCCGGGGTTGATCACGACCCGCTGGCCGAGCGCGAGCCCGTAGACGCCTTCCCCGAACGCCTGGACCGTCCCCGCGCCGTCGGCGCCGAGGATCCTCGGCTTCGGCACGGAAGGGAGCCCCTTGCGCACCCAGAGGTCCAGGTGGTTCAGGGCGCTTGCGCGAAGGCGGACGAGGACCTCGCCGGGGGCGGGCTCGGGGTCGGGCGCGTCCTCGTACCGCAGGACGTCGGGGCCTCCGTCCTCGTGGATTCGTACAGCTTTCAGGGCACAATGAGTTCGATGACGGGGCCTGAGCTTAGTCGGCTCGGTGAGGAACTCGGGCTCGATGCGGTCGGGGCCGCGCCCGTCGAGGCGTACACGGAGACCGAACGCCACATCCGTGAGCGCCGCGAACGCGGCCTGTTCGCGGACATGCAGTTCACGATGGCGAGGCCCGAGGTCTCGTGCCATCCCGAGACGCTGCTCCCCGCGGCGCGCACCGTCGTCTCGGCGGCGCTCTGCTACTACGCGCCTGCTCCGGAACAACCGGATGGAACAGGCCGGTTGCCGCGCTACACGTGGCGTCACGCCTACGCCGACCTCCGCGAGAAGCTCAACGCGCTCGGTCGCGCGCTCGGCGGCGAGTATCGCGTGCTCGTCGACGAGAACGACCACGTCGATCGAGAGGCTGCGGCGCGCTCGGGCGTGGGCTTCTACGGCAAGAACACGCTCCTGATCACCCGGCGCCACGGCTCGTGGGTCGTCCTCGGGACGCTCGTCACCGAGGCGGCACTCGACGCGACGCCGCCGCTCGGCGCCGACTGCGGCGAGTGTCGCCTCTGCGTCGACGCCTGCCCGACCGGGGCGCTCGACGAGCCGGGCGTCCTCGACTCGACGCGGTGTCTCTCCTACTGGACCCAATCACGCGCGCCGATTCCGGACGAGTACCGGGCGCCGCTCGAAGACCGGGTCTACGGTTGCGACATCTGCCAGGACGTCTGCCCGTGGAACCGCGGCGTCGAGAAGCGACGGGCGGGTGAGCGGCACGGCGAGGCATTCGTCTCGCTCGTCGACTGGCTCGAAGCGGACGACGCCGACCTGCGCGCGCGTTACGACCGCCTGTACGTCCCGCGCAACGACCCGCGCTTCCTCCGCCGCAACGCGCTCGTCGCTGCGGGGAACGTCGGCGGCGACGGCGAACGTCGAGCCGTGGCCCCCTACGCCGACTCTGACGACCCGCTGCTCCGCGAGCACGCGGCGTGGGCGCTCGAGCGGATGTTGGAGCGCCAGGCGTGACGAACGAGCTCGCACGCCTGCGCGACGTCGAGCGCTGGATGGCGTGGGTCCGAATCGGCGGAGTCGTGTTCGCGCTCTTCCAGCTCGGCGTCCTCCGCGACGAGTATCCCGGCAACTACGGAACCGGAGTTTGGCTGACGAC